>NZ_BMJB01000002.1:300000-403232 GCF_014642855.1 Edaphobacter acidisoli
AAGTTCGTTAAGCGTAGGCAGGCCGCGGTCGTAGTACACCGTAGCCCCCGATCCGAGATACGCCGTCAGCCCTTCCAGCGGGCTCACCGCGTGGAACGGCTTCACTCCTGCGCTTCCTCCGCCGACCGGAACACCCGGATACGCATCCGGCCCGACGACAAGAATCGACTTGATCTGCGATTTGTTCAACGGGAGCAGGCTGCCCTCGTTCTTCAGTAGCACCAAGCCCTCCTGCGCCGTCTCCAGGGCAACCGCGTCGTTCTGTGCGTCATTCAGCGAGATCGAGTTGTCCATCTGCGTCCGGTCCAGCCAGCCAAAGCGCGCAGCCGTATCGAGAATGTGGAAGACCTTCTCGTCAATCGTCGACTCCTTGACCTTGCCGCTTTGCACAGCAGGAAGCAGGTTCTTGGGATTCATAAACGCGCCCGTAGGCATCTCGATATCAAGCCCGCCATTGGCCGCACCGACGCCGTCATAGGTCGATCCCCAGTCCGACATCATCACGCCCTTGAACCCCCAGTCCTTGCGGGCAATGTCCGTGTTCAGGTAGCCGTTCTGCGTCGCGTGCGTGCCGTTGATCAGGTTGTAAGAGTCCATGATCGAGCCCACATCGCCCTTGCGCACCGCGGCCTCAAAGCCCGGCAGGTAGATCTCGCGCATCGTGCGCTCGTCGATGATCGAGTCCGAGTCATGGCGCAGATACTCGTTGTTGTTGCCCATGTAGTGCTTCACCGTCGCACTGACGCCCTCACTCTGCATGCCCTTGATGTAGCCTGTGGCAATCTCGCCCGTCAGGTACGGGTCTTCGCCGAAGTACTCAAAGTTGCGCCCATTGCGCGGTGAGCGATAAATATCAATTCCCGGGCCAAGCATGAAGTGGATTCCGCGTGCTCGCGCGTCCCGCCCGATGCCTTCGCCGGCCTTGTACGCGAGGTCGCGGTTCCATGACGCTGCCAGACCGATGCCGATCCCATACGTGGTCGAAGGCAGGCCCACATTGCTGCGCACACCGAACGGCCCATCAGACATCTCCAGCGCAGGCAATCCCAGGCTGGGCATGGCACGAACAGCGAATCCTGTGCCCCCGATGTACTCGAGCTTCTGCTCCAGTGTCATCTTCTGAATAATGGCGTTGACGCGTGCATGAATTGCATCGGAGTCGGGCTGCGGGGCCTGTGCCAGCGCGGCTGAAGTCGTGAACGCTGCTGCGCACAGCAACGCCGCGAGGCTCGTCTTTGTTCTCAGGGGTCTCGGCAACATGTGTAGCATGGTCCTTTCCTTTTTTGCTGGTGACGGTACTTACTGCCTGTCTGCGTGTTGAAGAAATCTCCCGCAAGGGGGAGATTTGCTTCATGAAAAATGAACGTTTGTCTGGAACAACATCAGCCTTCGCAAAAAATAGACAGCATGGCTGAAGGTGGGAAAACACTCCACGGCATAGTAACGCGAGATCGCAGCCGGGGGCTAGGTTCTTGCTGTATAAAACGATTTTGAGGCAATCTCAAGAGGCTCCGATCATCGGATCGGGCTGGCTTGGTCTTGAATGGAAGACGACGCGGTCCCTCCCACCGTTCTTAGCCTGATACAGAGCTTCGTCAGCCGCGCGCACCATGTCTTCGACGGCCATCATATTGTCTTCAAGTGAAGCGGCCCCAAAGCTCGACGTGATGTGAAATGTCTTGCCATCAAACTCAAACGGCTTCGCCGAAACTGCTCGGTGCAGTTGCATCAGGCGCGTCTCCGGCTCTTCCGCAAAGCCTGGCAGAATGATGAGGAACTCCTCGCCGCCGTATCGTCCCATGAAATCGTAGGGGCGGATATTCTCCATCATGCGGTGTGCAGCATCGCGCAGAATTGCGTCGCCGGCCAGGTGCCCATGCGTGTCATTTACCTGCTTGAAGTGGTCCAGATCAGCGAGCACGACCGTCAATTTGGAGCGCTCGCGGCGCGCGCGTGTCATCTCGCGCTCCAGAATCTCAAGAATTGCTGGGCGGTTCCACATCCCTGTCAGAGCATCATGCGACGCCTGATGCTCCAGCGCCTCACGCGCCGCCATCAATTCCAGCTTCTCGGCCTCCAGTTCACTCGTGCGCTGCGCGATTAGCTCCTTCAAGGCCGCCTGCTCCTGCAGCAGACGCCACTCGCGCCATCGCCAGACGGCAAACGAAAGCAACGTCGCCAGCAGCGCGAGAAACAGGTAGAAGTATCGCGTCTTCCACCAGGGCGGACGAACCGTAAACGCCAGCTTCACGGTCTCCGATGCGTTGCGCCGGTTCGGGTCCAGCGCCTGTACCTCGAAGACGTAATCGCCCGGAGGCACAGCCGCATAGTGCAGGCTGCGCATCGTCGTCTTATTCCACGAGGGCTCAAGCCCCATCAGCCGATAGCGGAACTGAAGTGAGCCTTCGCGGTCGTAGTTGGGCGAAGTGAAGCGCAGGTCGAGCGGCGAATTATGCCAGCGCCAGCGATTTCTTCCTCCTACGCTCAAAGGCTTCTCGCCAAGCGTCGCCGAGGTCAGCACTATGCCGAGATCTTCATCGTTGAACAATTGCCTCGGATGCAGCAGATGGATCAACCCGCCGTTGACTCCAATCCACACCGAGCCATCGCCGTCTGCGTAGAATGCGCCTTCGTCAGTGTCGTTTGATATCAGGCCATCACCCGTGGTGAGCAGACGCCAATGCGTCCCGTCGAAGACCTCGACTCCCAGATCCGTTCCCACCCACATCAGCCCGGAGCGGTCATAGCGGACGAATTGAATATCGGTCGAAACCAGCTCTGGCGTCGTCAGCGATGCCAGCACCTTCGCATGATCTCCCTCGACCTGCAGATGGTATAGCCCGGCAAGCCCACCCCCGATCCACAAACTACCATCACGCGCTATAGCCAGCGAGCGGATGCCTCCACGCGTCAGCCCCGCGTCGACTGAGATTTGTGTCCACTCGCCATCTTCCGTATTCGGGCTTTGGCTTGGTGCAAGCCGATAGAGATGATGGTCGGAGACGAACCAGACATTGCCTTTGGCGTCCTCTGCAGCATCGTCAAAGCTGTCCGCCGCCATCCGCTCGTCGGCGACCTTCTCCACCTTCGGATGCGTGAGTGGATGCCGTATCACCAGCAGACCCGAGCGAGTGCAGAACCAGATGCGGCCCCACGAATCCGTGAACATGCGTACAACCTGCGGAACCCGTGCAAACTGGGCGAAGCGTCCATCTCCGGGAGCTGCGCGCATCAGAAACCCCGGCAGGCTCACCGTCCAGATCGCGCCGTCACGCGACTCCGCAAACCCGTCCGGCTCCTGAAAATAGTCCATCGGAAAATTCGGCGCTTTGCGGATGTGGCCGTCTTCCAGCCTGCCAATCTGCACCTGGTCGCCAACCCAAAGGCGTCCCTTGAGATCGCGAAACATCGTCCACACGATGTCATTGCCTAGGCCTTGCGCGACGGTCCAGTTTTCGATTTGCCCATAACCCAGCCACCGCTCCAGTCCGTGGCCGCGTGTTGCGAACCACAGCGAGCCTTGTCGGTCACGAAGAATTGTACTGATGTCGCTGAACGAGATGCCGTTGGACGCATTGAAGACCTGCCAGCCCGCGCCGTTCCATCGCGCAATCCCCGTCGTCGATTGCGTCAGAATATTGCCATACCGGTCTTCGCCAAACGTCAGCACGCCCGAGCCATAGAAGAGCGCTTCAGAGTGCGGCGTGATATCGCGGTCCACAAAATCTGCGGCATTGGCTGCGCGCGCCAGAACGTAATGCGGGCTTCGTGCCCACAGCGTGCCATGGCTGTCGCGATAAAAAGTGAGCCATGCGGCCGGCTGTGGAACACCTTGCCGTTCGCCGAGCACATCAACGCTCTTGCCCCGGACATGGCAGATCGTCGGTCCGCAGCCAAGCCAAAGCGAGCCATCGTGGTCCACGTAGACAGTGTGAAGCTGCGCCAGCTCTGGATGCGCTGCAGTCTGTGCAGCAGTGAAGTATGGTGTGAGCGTCCAGGTGTTGCCTGATGGCTGCGCCACCATCAGCTCGGCTCCATTCACGACCAGGATGTGGCTTGCATCGAGCGAAGTCAGCCGCTGTCCCACGCCGAACCTGCCCGTGCCATCTTTATTGATCGGATGAAAGCGGCCATCTGCAAAATAGTACAGATGATCATTTGAGGCCGCCCATATCCGGCCCGAAGCATCCATGGCGACGTCGATCACCATGCTCTCTTCCAGTCCATCCGCTAAACCAAAGCGATGAAAGCCGGAACCGTCATAGCGGAAGAGACCATTCTCCGTCGCAGCCCACAGAAACCCCGACTGGTCCTGAATCAGCCGGAAGACATCCATGTTCTGAAGGCCGTCGTCCTGAGCGTAGTGGCGGAAGGTAAACTGCTGTGCACCTGCCACAGGCAAAGCAAACAAAATCCCAAGCAACAACAACACGAGAGCGCCGCGACGCGAAGACGCAGGAGACGCACTTGTCCTATAGCCCCTGTGTAGGTAATTCGTCATACGGCTCACCTGTTGAGACGCTTTAACGCATGGAAGGAACGCTCCATCCAGTCACATTGCAAGAGATAGTTGAGGAGTCTGCAAATTCATACGGCTCGAATCGCCTCACCATTGTTTCACAAAGCGCTTCAGGCCCGCGGCTAAATATAGCAGCGTCATCGCTTACGGATGATTTAACCTCGTGTCTTCAATTCCTTCAGATAGTCAATTGACTGTCGAGGAGATCTCCGCAGCCGAAAATGGAACATCGCTCGCGCGCCGGTGCAGCCGGAACGGCTCACCAGCCGGCGGAGCCAGCAGAACAGGAGCGGGCGGAAAGTAAGCATTGCCCAGGTACTGCGCCAGCATCCGGTGCGTGTTGAAGAACGTGCCGTTCATCCCGATGCAGTGCCGTTGCACCCGCGCCCACGCTCTTGGATTGGCGTAGACCGGAGCGATCCGGTTCTCCAGCTTGTCGTAGAGACTCGCCGCCTCCGCCTGCTCTGTCTCGGCGTCGTCGATGGCCCAGCCGGTCACGCCCTCGGCGCATCCCTCAATCCACCACCCATCCAGAATCGAGAGCGATGGCACGCCATTCAGCGCTGCCTTCATGCCCGATGTGCCCGAAGCCTCATACGGCCTCCGCGGCGTATTCACCCACACATCAACGCCTTGGGTCAGCAACGCACCCAGCTCCCAGTCATAGTTCTCGAGGAAGTGAATCCTCAGCAAGCTCGAATTCAGGCGGTCAGCTACTTCATACACTTCGCGGATCAGGCCCTTACCCGGACCATCCGCCGGATGCGCCTTGCCTGCAAACAAAATCTGCAAGCCGCCGATCTTCTCCGCAATCGCCACTAGGCGAGCCGTGTCCTGCAGAAGCAGGCTCGCGCGTTTATACGTCGCCACTCGGCGCGCAAACCCAAGCGTAAGCACAGTTGGATCGAAGTGGTGTCCCGTGCGCTTTGCCACAACGTCGAAGAGCCTCTGCTTGTTCTTGAGATGACAGGCCGAGATCTGTGCCGGATCAATTCCGTAGACCGATCGCAGGTACTGGTTATCCGTGCGCCAGCCCGGAATCTCTGCATCGAACAGCTCCTGGAAGTGGTGCGATACCCACGTTCCTGCATGGACGCCATTCGTAATCGCATGGACCTTGTAGCCCGGAAACATCTTCTGCGATACCTTGCCATGCTGCATGGCTACGCCATTCACGTAGCGTGAGAAGCGCAGCGCGATATAGGTCATGTTCATCAGGCCGTTGTGCAGGCAGCCAGCGCGGTCAATTGCGGTCGCGCGGTCCTGCCCCAGCACCTGGTACATCTGGTCAACTCCAAACTGGTCGTGGCCTGCTGGCACCGGCGTATGGGTCGTAAACACACAGTGCTCCCGCACCGCTTCTATATCCGCGTCCGTTGCATTTGCCAGCGGAGCGCCATCCAGCTGGTCTTCGAGCAGCCCCAGCGCCAGCAGGGCCGCGTGGCCCTCGTTCATGTGGTGGACCTCGGGTTTACATCCAAGCGCATTGAGCAGGGCAACGCCGCCCAGTCCGAGAACCGCCTCCTGGCACAGCCGGTAGTAGCTGTCGCCACCGTAGAGGTGGTCCGTCAACCTGCGGTCCCACGGATCGTTGCCTTCGACATCGGTATCGAGCAGGAACACCGGAATCACGTGCCCGGTGACGCCGATAACGTCATAGCGCCAGGCCCGCACCATCAGCTTCCGCTCATTGAGCGTTAGCGTAACCACCTCACCCGCGCTGGGCAGGCTCTCCGGCTGCCACGGCACGTCCGACTCCGTCTGCTGTCCAATGTCAGAGAGGTGCTGGCGGAAGTACCCCCGCCGGTGCGCCAGAGAGATAGCCACCATCGGCGCCGCCATGTCGGCTGCCGAGCGGAGCGTGTCCCCTGCGAGCATACCCAGACCGCCCGAGTAGGTCGGAAGCTCTGGCGAAAGTGCAATTTCCATCGAGAAGTAAGCGATTGTTCGGCCGGCAAGACTGGGCGCGTGGGTAGACAAGCTCATGCGGTGGTAATTCCTCTTCTCGTCTCCTGCATTGCTCTCATCGGCAATTGCGGGAAGAAAGATCGTTCGGGGCGGGGGAGATGCGCAACTCCGACAAAAAGATGTCCTGAACTAAGGCTCATTCTAGCAAAGCTACCCTCGATGGCCACAGAATCTCGGTCATCCGGGCTGGTTCTATCGGGCCATTGACGGGGTTAACTGTGGAAAGCCTGTAGATAATTCAATCGGTCAAAATATGAGTGTCTTTATGTCAGATAATATGCAACTAATTTACCCAGATGGCATCTTATCTCTATGTCCGGGCCGGGTCCGTAATCCCTCTCATTCGCAGAAGACTGCGGAGCGGCAGAGGGTCGTCCTGACTTGGGCCTTCCTGTTATTTCTCCGGGAAAAGGAGTATCAGCACAAGGTGCCGATTGCTCCACGTGGAACAATTGCGGGTGCCAGGAAGAAGATCAGTGGGAAGGGGTGAACGATGGCGATGAAGTGGGACAAATTTACAGTGAAGTCGCAGGAGGCTGTGCAGGCGGCCAGCCAGCTCGCGGCTGAAAACGGCAATCCGGAGGTGATGCCGCTGCACCTGATGGCGGCGCTGCTCGAAGACCGCGAGGGCGTGGTCATTCCAGTGCTCGAAAAGATCGGTGTGCCTGTCCAGCAGTTGCTTGCGGGGGTGAACTCCGCGATCCAGAAGTTGCCGAAGGTACAGGGAGGCACGCAGCCCGGCCTGAGCGCTCCGCTCCAGAAGGTGCTCGAGCAGGCATTCAAGGAAGCAGAAAACTTCAAGGACGATTACGTCTCGACCGAGCACCTGCTGCTGGCCCTGTCGAAGGCCCCGGGTGTAGCGAAGGGTGACGCCGTGCAGTCCGCGCTCGCGGCGCTGGGCGCTACGCACGACTCCATCCTCAAGGCGCTGAGCGCGGTGCGCGGCAGCCAGCGCGTGACCGACCAGAACCCTGAGGGCAAATTCCAGGCGCTCGAAAAGTACGCAAAAGACCTGACCGACCTGGCGCGCCGCGGCAAGCTCGACCCGGTGATTGGCCGCGACGAAGAGATTCGCCGCGTCGTGCAGGTGCTCTCGCGCAGAACGAAGAACAATCCAGTCCTGATCGGCGAGCCCGGCGTGGGCAAGACCGCCATCGTAGAAGGTCTCGCACGCAGAATCTTCCTCGGCGATGTGCCTGAGATTCTTAAAAACAAGCGCGTCTGCGCGCTCGACCTCGCATCGATGGTCGCAGGCGCGAAGTTTCGCGGCGAATTCGAAGAGCGCCTCAAAGCCGTCCTGACCGACATCGAAGCATCGAACGGCGAAATTATCTTATTCATCGACGAGCTACACACGCTCGTCGGCGCAGGCGCAGCCGAAGGCGCGATGGACGCGAGCAACATGCTCAAACCAGCGCTCGCGCGCGGCCAGCTCCGTGCCATCGGCGCAACCACGCTCAACGAGTACCGCAAATACATCGAAAAAGACGCTGCGCTCGAGCGCCGCTTCCAGGTCGTCTACGTCGGCGAGCCGAACGTCGAAGACACCATCGCCATCCTGCGCGGGCTCAAAGAGAAGTACGAGGCGCACCACAAGGTGCGGGTCAAGGACTCGGCCATCGTGGCCGCGGCAACGCTGTCGCACCGCTACATCTCCGACCGCTTTCTGCCCGACAAGGCAATCGACCTCGTCGACGAAGCAGCAGCAGCGCTGGCGATTCAGATTGGGTCCGTGCCGGTTGAGATCGACGACCTCGAACGCCGCGCAACTTCACTCGAAATCGAGTGCGCGGCGCTCAAGCGCGAGAGCGATCCCAACTCAAAGGACCGCCTCGAAGCCGTCGAGCGCGAACTGGCCGAGGTCAAGGAGCAGTCCGCGGCCCTGCGCGCGCGTTGGCAAAAAGAGCGCGGCGCGATTGGCCGCATCGCCGAGCTGAAGCAGCAGTTGGAGGGCCTGCGCTTCCAGATGGAAGAGGAGACACGCAAAGGCAATCTTCAGCGTGCAGCCGAGTTGCAGTACGGTGAAATTCCCAGGATGGAAGCGGAGTTGAAGGAGTTGACCTCGCTGCAGGACGAAGCAGTGAAGGAAGATGCAGCCGAGGCCGCCAAGGGCGTCGCGCCCAAGCCGGCCCGCATGTTGAAAGAAGAGGTCGACGAAGAAGATATCGCCCGCATCGTGTCGAAGTGGACAGGAATCCCCGTCGCCAAGATGCTCGAAGGCGAGACGCAGAAGCTGGTGCAGATGGAGGACCGTCTGCGCGACCGCGTCGTGGGCCAGGACGAGGCGCTCTCGGTCGTAGCCAACGCCATCCGGCGTTCCCGCGCGGGCCTGAGCGACCCCAAGCGGCCGATTGGTTCGTTCATCTTCCTTGGTCCCACCGGCGTCGGCAAGACCGAAACCGCGCGTGCGCTCGCAGAGTTTCTCTTCGACGACGAGTCCGCAATGGTGCGGATCGACATGAGCGAGTACATGGAGAAGCACGCCGTCGCGCGCTTGATCGGCGCGCCTCCGGGATACGTCGGTTACGACGAGGGCGGTCAGTTGACCGAAGCCGTCCGTCGCCGTCCGTACTCCGTCGTGCTCTTCGACGAGATCGAAAAAGCACATCCCGACGTCTTCAACGTGCTCCTGCAGGTACTCGACGATGGACGCCTGACCGACTCCAAGGGCCGGACGGTGGACTTCAAAAATACCGTGCTTATCATGACCTCGAACGTCGGCGCAGCGCAGTTGACCTCTGCCTGGGCGCAGGGCGAAGAGGGCTTCAACGAAGCGAAGGAGCGCGTCATCGACGAGTTGAAGAAGCACTTCCGTCCGGAGTTTCTGAACCGCGTGGACGATATCGTCGTCTTCCATCCGCTCGGCGACGAGCAGTTGACCCACATCGTCGATCTACGGCTCAAGGACCTCGAAAAGCTGCTGGCAGACCGCAGAATCACGCTGGAGCTGACCGATGGCGCACGCAAGGCGATCTTCAAAGCCGGCTACGATCGCGCTTATGGCGCGCGTCCGTTGAAGCGGGCCATCCAGCGCATGGTGCAGGACCCGCTGGCGGTAAAGATCCTCGACGGCAGCGTCCTGCACGGCGACCATGTCGAGGTGAAAGACAGCAAAAAGGGGCTGGAGTTTATCGTCAAGCAGCGCCAGCCCGAAGGGAGTCGCGTCTAACGGGCAGGCCCCGGACGAGCACATATAATCAAGCGGGAATACTTCAGAAAGTGGTAGGAATCGCGTGAAGAAAACCGCTGTGATTATCGGTGCTGGACCGGCAGGATTGACGGCTGGCCTTGAATTTTTACGGCGGTCGGATGTCATGCCGGTCATCCTTGAAGCCAGCGACGAGATCGGTGGCATCTCACGGACGATCAAGTACAAAGGGAACCGGATGGATATCGGCGGCCACCGGTTCTTCTCGAAGAGCGACCGCGTGATGCAGTGGTGGATCGATCTGATGCCGCCCGAGACCACCGACGATGCGGCACCGAAGATCAGCTATCAGGGCAAGAAGCGCGTCGTCGTCCCTGCGCATCTGCCCGAAGAGCCTGTGCTGCGCGGCGCCGGGCCGATCATTCATCACGCGCCGGGTGCGGTGTTTGAAGAGGACAAGGAGCCCGCGCCGGAAGAGATTGCCGAAGAGGTGGCGGTGCAGCCAGCGGCTGATCCTGACCTCGTGATGCTGATCCGCCCGCGCAAGAGCAGGATCTACTACCTACGCAAGTTTTTCGACTATCCAATCACCCTGACAGCAACGACTCTCAAAAATCTTGGCGCCACTCGCACAGTCAAGGTCGGTGCCAGTTACATGAAGTCGCGAGTCAGTCAGATCGCTCCAGAAAAAAGCCTCGAAGACTTCCTGATTAATCGCTTCGGGCGCCAGCTCTACCTGACATTCTTCAAGAGCTACACCGAGAAGGTCTGGGGAACGCCATGCAACGAAATTTCTGCAGAGTGGGGCGCGCAACGCATCAAAGGCCTTAGCCTGACGAGCGCAGTGAAGCACTTCCTGAAGAAGACATTTGGCAAGAAACAGCATGGAGATGTCTCGCAGAAAGGCACAGATACCAGCCTGATTGAGCGGTTCATGTATCCCAAGCTCGGCCCCGGCCAGTTGTGGGAGCACGTAGCCGATCAGATTGCCGCCAAAGGCGGCGAGATTCACATGGGTTGGCGTGTGGTGAAGATTCACTGCGAAGGGAATCGCGTCGTGTCGGTAGATGCGGTGAACGATGCGGGTGAGCGGCGGACATTCAGTGGAGATTATTTTTTCTCGACCATGCCAATGCGCGAGCTGATCGCCGCGATGGACGCGCCTGTGCCCGAGAACGTGCGTGAGGTCAGCCAGGGCCTGCAGTACAGAGACTTCATCACGGTCGGCCTTCTTGCCGACAAACTGAAGGTGCGCGAGCCCGACGGCGGTCTGCTCAAAGATACGTGGATTTACGTGCAGGAACCGGATGTGTTACTGGGACGGTTACAAATCTTCAACAACTGGAGTCCACACCTCGTATCCGATCCCGCAAAGGTATGGATCGGCCTCGAATACTTCTGTTACGACACCGACGATCTATGGAAGATGCCGGACGAGGAGTTGAAAAAGTTTGCCATCGCCGAGGTGGCCAAAATCGGGATTCTGGACGCGACAGATGTAGAAGACGGCCACGTTGTGCGCGTACCAAAGACGTACCCAGCCTACTTCGGAACCTACGACCGCTTCGACGAGCTGCGTGAGTTTGTCGACCGTTTCGAAAACCTGTTCCTGGTAGGCCGTAACGGCATGCACAAGTACAACAACCAGGACCATAGCATGTTGACCGCAATGACCGCGGTCGACGGCATCATCGCCGGCAAGGTAGACAAAGCTTCGCTGTGGGAGATCAACACCGAGCAGGAGTATCACGAAGAGAAGGCGGACAAAGAGGCTGCCGCCCAGACCAACTGAGCGCCCGCGAACGAACGATCGAGTCCGCATGCTCCACTTATGTTGAAATAAGAGCGTGACGCATCCATTCCATGTTGGCGAAGGCTCCAGGCAGGTCGAAGTTGGCCGGGGCAGGTTGTTCCTGATTGCAGGTCCTTGCGTGATCGAGTCTGAGGCCCATGCCCGCAAGATGGCCGACGCAATCCAGCGCGTCACCGCGGACCTTGGCGTCCCGTACATCTTCAAGGCCAGCTACGACAAGGCCAACCGCACCTCACTGCGCAGCTTTCGCGGGCCGGGCCTTACAGAAGGCTGCCGCATCCTGCGCGCCATCGGCGAGAGCACCGGCCTGCCCGTCCTTACCGACGTTCACACCGCCGAAGACTGCACGCCGGTCGCTGAAGCCGTCGATGTTCTGCAAATCCCGGCGTTCCTCTGCCGCCAGACTGATCTGCTCGCCGCCGCAGCGAAGACTTGCCGCGCCATCAACGTGAAGAAGGGACAGTTTGTCGCACCCTGGGACATGCGCCACGCCGTCGAGAAGATTCGCGAGAGCGGCAATGAACGTGTCTCGCTTACAGAGCGTGGCGCGAGCTTTGGCTACAACAACCTCGTCGTCGACATGCGCTCCCTGCCCGTCTTGCGGGGCTTTGCTCCGGTAGTCTTCGACGGTACGCACTCGGTGCAGACGCCCTCGGCGGCCAACGGCGTCAGCGGCGGCCAGCCCGAATTCATCCCAGTACTCACACGCGCGGCTGTAGCCGCTGGAGTTGATGGCGTCTTTCTCGAAGTCCACGACAATCCCGCTGAGGCAAAGTCCGACGGAGCCAACGCCCTTCACCTCAACAAGCTCAAGTCCGTGCTCGAGCAGTTGCTTGCAGTTCACGCAGCAGTGAACGAGCAGCGGTGAACTAGACACTGCCGCTGGCGGCAATGTCCTCGTCGATCACATTGACCGCTCCTGTCTTCAGGTTCGCGCCGGTCACCAGAAATACAGCAAGCAGCACCGCTCCCATGCCGACATACTCAACCGGCACAAAGCGCTCGTGTAGTATCACCGCGCCCAGCACAACAGCAATCACCGGATTCACATACGCGTAGGTCGCTACCTTTGATACCGGAACATGGTCTAGCAGGTAGATATAGGCGGTGAAGCCTGTCAGCGAGCCGAAGACAACGAGGTAGGCAACCGAACTCCATGCCTGCACGCCCCATCTGGCATGGTGATATCGGCCAAGCGCAAGCATCACGCAAAGGTTGAACAGACCTCCGAAGAGCAGTTGCCAACCTGCTGCTGCAAAGCCGCCAATGCGGAATCGAGTACGCCGCGAGATGACCGAGGCGCAGGTCCAGCAAAATGCTCCAAAGAGCGCGGCGCCTGCCGCGATGATCTGGCGCGAGTCGCCATGCAGGCTGTCGCGCAGGCCCGGCCACAGCAGAAAGCTCAAGCCAAGGAAGCCGATGAAGATGCCAAGCCATCCCCGCGCAGGCAATCCTCCATCATTTGGAAGCAGCATTTCAATCAGAGCGGCATAAAGAGGAATGGTCGCCGCAAGTAGGGAAGCGAGTCCGCTCGAGATGTACTGTTCGCTCCAGGCGACGCCCGGATTGCCCAAACCCAGCATCAGTATGCCGATAATGACCAGCATCCCCAGCTCGCGCCGACTAGGCAATACCGGTTTTCGGAAGATCACGCACGCGCCAAGCACAATCAGGGCGGCAATCAGAAAGCGCAAGGTGACCAGCACGAAGGGTGGAAGCACCTCCACACCGTAACGCACAGCCAGGAATGTACTGCCCCAGAAGAAATAGATGCAGACAAACGAGATCAGAGTGCGCGTGCGATTTGGCGATGACGGAGAACCAGGCATCCCCTTCATGTTATCCGCAACGGGGTCAAATGAATTTCTCCAATGACGCGCAGTCTTCAGATGGATACGGTGGCGATGCTAGGATTAACGCATGCCTTCACGTTTCGCTGCGCCTTTCGTTCTGCTTGTTCTGTGTCTGGTAAGTCTTCCGCAGGCGCCTGCGCAGTCAGGCGGTGTGCCCCGGATTTATCACGACCAATCCATGGGGATTACCTACTTCTATCCCCAGCGCTTTACGCCGGAGCAGTTCACGCCGGCCAAGCTCGATTCCACGCAGGCCTGCGTAAAGTCCGGTCTGGCGGGTAGCTCGGCGACCCCAGTTGGAACCTCGGCATTCGTCGTCTCGAGCATCGGATCGACATGTCCCAAGGTGCTTCAATCGGCTGCTGCGAACCTCGACAGCTTCACGCGCGAGCAGGTGTTACGCCAGCTCAAGCGCTATGGCAAGCCCGAGGTCACCCGTGATGCCACTCACTACACCATCGACGGCCATCCGGCTTCGATTACCATCGCCGCAGTCAGGCATCCTGCGGCAGTCGATGTGAACAGCGTTGCTCCGCCGAAGATGACGTATGCCGCCAAGGCGTGCATGCTGGGCGAGGTTCCCGACAAGCACAGCAAGGCAAGTATCGCCGAGCAGACCAAACAGATTGTCTGCTTCGACTTCACCACAGCCGAGAAGGATCTACTGCCCGAGATGCTTGCCTTTACCGTGCAGTTTGACGGTGGAAGCCTGGAGCCGCTCGTGCCCGGCGGAATCCTGCACTGAGCCTGCTCTGCGATATACTTTTGGCAGCAGGCTTCAGGTTTGCCCATGAAAGCGCGCTCTTCAGCCACGTTTTATCATTCCCTGACGGCACGGGGCCTCTGGTGCAACTCCAGAAGGCGCCAGATGCCGCGGTGGTATCTGCGCGTGCTGCCATCGTCCTCGCGACCTAGTCTCTTCGCCGGCGACTAAGCGGAAGTGAATCTCCAGACCGGCGAAGTCCACAGCGCAAGCCCCGATCCGCCAGCGCAACGCGCGCGACATGCCGCAAGCCCATTGACTCATTGACTGGCGCGGCGCGGACGGCCATCTACATACCGCTGCCTAAACATTTTTGAGGAGACACCCATGAGCACCCTTGCACAGGAACAGTCCCGCATTGCCACCGAAGCCGACCACGCCAAATTTGGCCCCAGGCTGAAGACCGCCCTGCCGGGCCCACTCGCGAAGAAGGTAGTTGCCGATGACGACCGCGTCATCTCGCCCAGCTACACGCGCAGTTATCCCATGGTTGCGAAGTCCGGCCGCGGCATCCGCGTCACCGACGTCGACGGCAACGAGTTCCTCGACTTCGCCGCCGGCATCGCCGTCAACTCGACCGGCCATTGTCATCCTGAGGTCGTCAAAGCCATCCAGGACCAGGCCGCCGAGCTGATCCACATGTCCGGCACGGACTTCTACTACGACCACATGATCAAGCTGGCCGACCGCCTCAGCGCCATCGCGCCGATGCCTGGCCCGCACCGCTTCTACTACGGCAACTCCGGCGCCGAAGCGGTCGAGTGCGCCATCAAGGTCGCCCGCTACCACACCGGCCGGCAGAACATCATCGCCTTCTTCGGCGCATTCCACGGCCGCACCATGGGTGCGCTCTCGCTGACAGCCTCGAAGCCCCAGCAGAAGCGCCGCTTCGCCCCGCTCGTCCCCGGCGTGCACCACGTCCCGTATCCATATGCGTACCGCAACTGCACCGGCACAGCCGAGGAGCAGGAAGCCTACGCGCTCAACTGCGCACGCTACATCGAAGAGAAGCTCTTCAAGACCATCCTTCCTCCCGAAGAGGTCGCAGCCATCATCCTTGAACCCATCCAGGGCGAAGGCGGTTACGTTGTGGCTCCAGACAACTTCCTCAAGGAGATCCGCCGCATCTGCGACCAGCACGGCATCCTGCTCATCGCCGACGAGGTGCAGTCCGGCGTGGGCCGCACCGGCAAGTGGTGGGCCATCGATCACTCCGGCGTCCAGCCCGACATCGTCTGCATCGCCAAAGGCATCGCCTCCGGCATGCCGCTCGGCGTCTGCATGACAAAGGCCAGCGTCATGAACTGGGTCCCCGGCTCCCACGCCAGCACGTATGGAGGCAATCCGATTGCCATCGCTGCGGCCCTCGCCACGCTCGACATCATCGAGCGGGACGCGCTCAAAAATGCAGCGCAGGTTGGCGCGAAGATGATCGACCGGCTGAAGGGCTGGGTCGCCAAACACCCTCACGTTGGCGACATACGCGGGCGCGGCCTGATGATCGGCATCGAGATCGTCAAGGACCAGAAGACGCGCGAGGCCGCCGGCGACCTGCGCGACAAGATCGTCGAACTGGCCTTCGAGCGCGGGTTACTGATTCTTGGTTGCGGTGCAAACAGCATCCGCCTCTGCCCGCCTCTGGTGGTCAACCAGCAGGAAGCCGACGTGGCACTCGATATCCTGGAAGAGTCGATTGTGCTCGCATCGAAGTAACCGCTTCGAGCGCGGACAGAGAGGTTGCGCTGTCCGCGCGAAGCTGTTACTTAAAAACAGGGAACGCGTGGCTGGAGAAGCAGGCCTCCGTACTCACTTTTTTCGATTTGCTGCATCCTACCCCAGTACACCTTTTGCTTTAGGGAGAAAAACCGCATGGCCGCCGAAAGCCTGAACGCCGAGAGCCTGAACATCAACATCGCACCTCTCTTCGCTACGAACATCGACTCAGCCTGCGGAGAGATGCTTGGCCTGCTTCACGAAGAAACCCTCGTTGTATCCCCGCGCGCGCCCCGTCTCGATGAAGATGAAGAGGACAACGACCGCGACGGCTACGACGAGGAAGAAGATCAGGACGACGACGAATTCGACGAAGAAGATGATGACGGCGATGTCGATGACGAAGACGACGACTTCGAAGATGACGACGACTATGAAGATGACGACGATGATGACGATGACTTTGAAGACGAGGATGACGACGAAGACGATGACGAGGAAGAAGACGCCTAAACCGTCACCGCTGTAAGGTTTCTTCAGCTACCGTCAGTCGCAGCGGGAAAAATAGAAGGCTCGCATCCATCGAGGACGCGGGCCTTTGTCTTTATACCCTTCAATAGCCTGCGTCAGACACCACGTTTTCAAGCGGTTCGCCAGCGATATAGCGCCTTACCTGTTCCGCACCAAAGCGGAAGGCGCGGTGAATAAACTCAGGCGTCGAACCGCCAACGTGCGGAGTGATCAGACAGTTCGGTGCGCTCCACAAAGGATGCCCCTGCGGCAGCGGCTCCGGATCAGTCACATCAAGAGCCGCGCTGATGCGACGCCCCTGAAGCGCCTCGACCAACGCCATAGTATCGACGACCGGGCCGCGCGCGGCGTTCACAAGCAACGCGCCATGCTTCATCAGCCCAATCTGCCGTGCGCCGATCATCCCTTCCGTTTCAGGCGTAAGCGGAACAATAGCGACCACAATATCCGCCTGTGGCAGAAGCTTGTCGAGTTCGCCAACGCTCGCAACCTCCGGCTTGTTCCGCGCACTGCGCGCCACGCGCAGCATGTTGACCCCAAACGGCGCAAGCCGCGCCTCTATCGCCGCACCGATAGACCCATAGCCGACGATCAACACAGTCTTGCCCGCGAGGTCATCGCCCAGAACCTTGTACTGCCCAATCTGCGGCCCGCGCTCGTTGAGAAAGCCTCCCGTCTCAGCGGCCTGCCCGCGCCACTCCTGCGCAGTCTGCATGTCGCGGTACAGCGGAAAGCGCTTCAGCGAAGCGAGGATGGCAGCCAGCACCCACTCCGACGCGGAGATGTCATGAATGCCGCGCCCATCGCACAACACAACGTCCTTCGGCAGCCACGGCGCAATCCAGTCGATACCCGCCATCATCGACTGCACCACCTTCACCCCGCGCAGACGCCGAAAGGTCTCCTGCGCATTCTTGCGTGCAAAGGGAATGATCCAGAAATCGACATCCAGCACATCGGAAGACTGACGCGGAATCCGGACAATCTGCGCCTCAGCCGGAAACCCCGCAACCAGCTCCTCAGCCAGGTTTTCATCAACGCCTACGCGAACCATGCCAACAGTTTGCACGAGGCACAGGTATGTACGCCAGCGGAGCGCCGGAATTTCGGCGAAGGATGCGGCTACAGCTTGCTGCCCTTGCCTTCCGTCAGCGTCGCAATCTGGTCAACCTTGCTGAGCGTAAACAACTCCTTCAGACCATCCGGCCAATGCACTTCAATCTTGTCGATCTTCGTTGCATCGCCCAGCCCGAAGTGCACGCGCGGGTCATTTGTGGAAGCGTAGCTGCCGCCGGAGACCACATCGCCACGCTGCCTCATGCCTCCAGCCGTGAGGTAGACGGTTGAGCCGACAGCATCGCGTGGACTCTTCGGCCCACCAATCAGCTTCAACTCAACCCAGTGGTGCTTGTCGTTCGAGACGTTCCGCAGCAGCGCCGGGTGCCCATCCAGCACATTGATGACCACATCCATCTTGCCATCGTTGAACAGGTCGCCCACAGCCAGACCGCGGCCCACATAGGTCTTCGCCAGTGCCGTGCCCTCCACGGGAGGCACCTCTTCAAACTTCTTGCCTTCAAGATTGCGGAAGAGCAGCGGACGCTGCGCCCACGTCGTGCCCCAGTTCATCTTGTCCACCTGAGGATAGACGTGACCATTAGAGATGACGATGTCCTTCCACCCATCATTGTCATAGTCGATGAAGGCGTCGCCCCAGCCGAGGAAGGGAATCGTCGGCTCGGCCAATCCCATCTGATAACTCACGTCGGTAAAACTGGCGTCGCCGTCATCGCGATAGAGCGGGTTGTAGTCGTCCGAAAAAGTCGTGTTGTAAAAATCGATGAGCCCATTGTTGCGATAGTCGCCATAAGCAATACCCATCGACGCAGTCTCGCGCCCATTCTCATTCAGCGCGTAGCCGGAGGCATAGCTGTCATCCTCAAACGTGCCGTCACCCTTGTTGATATACAGATAGTTCGGCGTGGAATCATCCGCGACGAGCAGGTCGGGCTTCCCATCGCCGTTCACGTCGATAAAGAGCGAAGCGAGGCCGTAGTAAAGATTCTTATCGCTGACGCCAGCCTTCTCGCTCACATCGGTAAACGTGCCGTCGCCATTGTTGTGAAACAGATGATCGCCCTCACCCTTCAGTCCGCGCGGCCCGCACATTGTCTGCACACCACGGAATTGGCAGAGCGCGACTCCATTAACACCCGATGCAGGCTGATGCGCCATGTCGTAGTGAATGTAGCCCGGGACGAAGAGGTCGAGCCGCCCGTCGCCGTCATAGTCTCCCCAGGTCGCGCCAGTGGACCAGTTGCCAAGCGTGACGCCAGCCTTCTCGGCGACGTCCGTAAAAGTGCCATCGTGGTTGTTGTGGTACAGGCGATTCTTGCCGAAGTTCGTGACGTAGATATCGGGCCAGCCATCGTTGTCATAGTCCGCAATGGCAACACCAACGCCCCACCGGTCATTGGTCACGCCCGCCTTCTCCGCAACATTGGTGAAGGTGCCATCGTGGTTGTTGTGAAACAACGCCGCCTTGGGCGGGGCCGCCTTGCCCGCAAGCGCATCCGGAGTCGAGCCGTTGACGATGTAGATGTCCAGCCAACCATCATTGTCGTAGTCGATCAGCCCAACGCCCGAACCATTCGTCTCGATGATGTAGTTCTTCTCCGGCGTGCCCATCGTGTGCTTCCACGTGTCGAGCCCGGCCTTCTCGGAGATGTCCTCGAAGACGACAGGGCCATTCTTGACGAAGCCTCCAGCCGTAATAGGCCGATGTTGGCTATCAAGCACTGCCTCATGCACACCACCAGTGTTAACTCCGCCGCCCATCTGCTGCGCGGAGCTGTCCGGAGCCTGCGCGACCGACACAGTAGGAGCGAGCATCAGCGAGACACACATGCCAAGCACAGCCAGCGGACGAAGCGAAAACAGATGGTCAGACGTGGAGTAACGAAATGGCATGTGCTGGTCCTGTCGGCTGGTGGTTAGGTTGGTGAAGTGGCTGTCACGCTATTCAAAGCTGCACCAACAGGTTTACCACGCGAATGTGCTCGAGCGCACAACCGAAGCACAGCGGCCGCGCGTCTCCGTCACGATCTCCGCTTATTCAGATGAACTGTCGATCCCCGGGGAAACCCAGTGGATTCGCGCACAATCAGCGTAGTCGGAATGTTGTATTCGCGTTTAGCAGAAGCGCCTCCCTCTTCCACATGGGCGCGCAGCGCAGTGAAGGCCGCGCGGGCCAACTCATAACGCGACATCTGGATCGTCGTCAGCGGAGGAATAGTCATTTCGGCAATATGGATATCGTCATAGCCAATCACCGAGAGATCATCAGGAACGCGCAGCCCAGCCTGGTAGACCTTGTGCAGCACACCGATTGCTGTCATATCGTTCGAGCACATCACAGCCGTGGGCATCGTCTTCGTGGCCAACAGCTTTTCCATGGCTGCAGTGCCCCCTTCGAGCGTATGGTCCCCTTCGATAATCCACCGCGGATTCTCTGTGATGCCGCACTCCTTCAGCGACTTTGAAAACGCCAGCTCGCGCGAGTGCGCCGAATGTAGCTTCGGCGGCCCGGTAATGAAGGCGATGTCCTTGTGCCCCAGCGCAGCCAGGTGCTGCACTCCCTGACGAATCCCGCGATGATAATCAACCTTCAGCAGGCTGATGCCCGGCCGCTCCGGCGCCACATCGATAAAGACCAGCGGCACCTTGCGCCTGGCGAGTTGCTCCAGCAGCGGCTCTTCGATTCCGAAGGTCATCATCGCGACGCCTTCCACCTTGCGCTCGATCATGCGCCGCACACAGTGCGCCATGCGTTCCGGATCGTTATTGGTAGAGCTGACTAAAATCTCGAAACCATGCTCGACAGCAATGTCCTCGAATCCCTGAATCAGCTCAGGAAAGAACGGATTCGTGATCTCCGACACAATAAGGCCAAATAATCGGCTGCGGCCAGAGACCAGCGCGCGCGCCTGCGTGTTGGGATAATAATCGAGCTCATCGATCACTTCCCACACGCGCTTGGCCAGTTTGGCATTCACCGTAGGCACGCGATTGATGGTGCGTGAAACGGTAGCAATCGAGACATTAGCCATCCGCGCAATCGTGCGTATGTCCATGCGTTCCGGTTTGTCACTCTTACGCTTGGTGCGCTTGGCTGATTTGGTGGTCATTCAGGTTGGTCTTTAATCTTTGCTTACGAGAATATCCGAAGACATGTTCCTTTCGCTCTGATTAGCGGCTTGCCGCAGCAATTCTTCTTAGCTCTGGTAGTACCATCCCGAGCGGCTCCGCCTTGGCTCCGGGCTGCCCCAGCGCAAAGTACGCCTTGCGATACAGCGGATACAGCTGCTCATAAACCGCAACCGCAGCAGGCTGTGGCGTGTATGTGCGATAGGGGAGGCAGACACTCTTCTGCGCCTCTTCAATCGTCTTGAAGGCGCCCGCCGCCAGCAGCGCAAAGATGCCGGAGCCAAGGCTGGTCGGCGTTCCATCCGGCACCAGCACAGGCTTATTCAGCACATTGGCGTAGATCTGGTTCAGCACCGCATTGTTCTGCGGAATGCCGCCGGCATTGATGACGCGCTCCACCGGAACGCCATGCTCCGCCATCCGCTCCAGAATGATCCGCGTGTGCAGCGCCGTTCCCTCAATCGCTGCGAAGAGCTCATCCTGCGCGGTATGCAGCAGGTTCCAGCCGAAAGTAACTCCACCCAGCTCTGGATTTACCAGC
Organism: Edaphobacter acidisoli; assembly: GCF_014642855.1. Lineage (NCBI taxonomy): Bacteria > Pseudomonadati > Acidobacteriota > Terriglobia > Terriglobales > Acidobacteriaceae > Edaphobacter > Edaphobacter acidisoli. The sequence goes on from NZ_BMJB01000002.1 coordinate 321,056, forward strand.
ACCGTGCGATCGCCATTGTCCCAGCTCAGTCGCAGCAACCCGGTCTGCCCTGCGCGATAGCCTTCAAGCCCCTTCGCCAGCTCGCTGACCTTCACGCCGGCGCGTCGTGCGATGGCCTCAAAGATATCGCCCGTAGCCGAAAGCCCAGCCTCGATGCCGGTGTAGTCCGGATGCACACTGCCCGGCACCACGCCGCAGACACCAGGCACCAGCTCCGTCTTCTTCGCCATCGCGATGATGCACGTCGAGGTGCCAACAACATTCACCACATCGCCCTCGCGGCAGCCCGCGCCAATCGCGTCCCAGTGCGCATCGAACGCGCCAACCGGAACAGGAATGCCAGGCTTCAAGCCCATCTCCGCGGCCCACTTCTCAGAGAGCCCCCCTGAGACCGCATCCGAAGCAAGATACTCGCCGCCAATCTTCGCGCGCACTCCATCAAACAGCGGATCGACCTTCGAGAGAAACCACTGCGGCGGAAGCCCGTCCCACTTCGGGTTCCACATCCACTTATGCCCCATCGCACAGATGCTGCGCTTCACCTTCGCAGGATCTGTAACGCCGATCAGCGTAGCCGCAACCATGTCGCAGTGTTCCAGCGCCGTAGCGAAGCGCCCCCGTTTCTCAGGGTTATGTCGGAGCCAGTGCAGCAGCTTCGCAAAACCCCACTCGTGCGAGTAGACATCGCCGCACCAGTGAATCGCCTCCAGGTCTTCAGCCAGCGCCAGCTCCGTAATCTGCCGCGCCTCTTTGTGCGCACGATGGTCGCACCACAGATAGTAGTCATCGAGCGGCTGCAGATTCGCATCGACAGGAATCACGCTCGATCCAGTCGTGTCCAGCGCAATGGCGGCAACATCTTCCCCGTTGACCTTGCCTTTGGCAAGCGCATCTCGCGTCGCGCGAACAAGCGCCTGCATCTGATCCGCGTGTGATTGTGTGGCGTAATCAGGATCATCGCGCCGCCGCGCCAGCGGATACTCCGCCGAAGCCGTTGCCAGCCGTCCGTGCTCGCTCGAAAGCAAAGTGACGCGCACACTCAGCGTCCCAAAATCAACTCCTGCAACAACTGCCACGGCTGCTCCTTTGTCATGCATGCGACCCCGCTGTCAGGAAAAGCAGCGGGCCAGGGGAATTGAGAAATCGTTTACTCTTGACTGCCTTTCTATCGATTCCTTACTTTGTTGTCAATGCAATCAGCCTGCGCAACGCTCGCACTCCCCCCAGAAGAATCACGCGTAGCCTGTTTTTAATCATGCCTGATTTAGTATCAAGAGCGTACCAAAGGAGAGCCATACCGCATGCAGAAGATGTCCCCCGCCGAAATGGCAAAGAAGATTGGCGAAGGCCTGCTCTCTTTCCCCGTCACCCACTTCACCCGCGACTTCGCCTTCGACGAAGCCCCATACCGCCAACACATCGCCTGGCTCCTGGAGCACAACCCCGCCGGGCTCTTCGCCGCAGGCGGCACAGGTGAATTCTTCTCCCTCACCCTCGACGAGTTCTCCCGCGTCGTCTCAGCAGCCGTGCGCGAAACCGCCGGGCGCGTCCCCGTACTCGCCGGCTGCGGCTACGGCACAGCCATGGCGAAGCAGTTCGCCGCCGCAGCCGAGAGCGCAGGCGCCGACGGCCTCCTGCTCATGCCGCCCTATCTCGTCAACGCCGACCCTACCGGCCTGCTCGCCCACGCCGAAGCCGTCTGCGCCTCCACCAAGCTCGGCGTCATCTTCTACAACCGCGACAACGCCATCATCGACGACACCATGCTTGCCCGCCTCGCCGAGCGCTGCCCCAACCTCGTCGGCTTCAAAGACGGCCACGGCGACATTGAGCTGATGACGCGCATCTACGCCCGCCTCGGCGACCGCCTCACCTACATCGGCGGCCTGCCCACAGCCGAAACCTTCGCGCTGCCGTACCTCGAAATGGGCGTGACAACGTACTCCTCGGCTATCTTCAACTTCCTGCCCAGCTTCGCGCAGCAGTTCTACGCCGCCGTGCGCAGCCGCGACCGAGAGAAGGTCTACGCAGGCCTCCGCGAATTCGTCCTGCCGTACATCGCCATCCGCAACCGGCGCAAAGGCTACGCGGTCTCCATCGTGAAGGCAGGCCTCACCGCCGTGGGACGCCCCGCGGGCCCAGTGCGCACCCCGCTGGTCGATCTCAACGAGCAGGAGCTTGCCGACCTGAAGAAGCTGATCGGAGACCGCTCCTGAGCAGTCTCCCCATCAACGCCGGCCCGACGAAGCGCACGCGCATACGGTATCTCATCGTCGCCATGCTCTTCGCCGCCAGTGCCTTCAGCTACGGCGACCGCGTCGCGTTGTCCATTGCAGGCGTCTCCATCTCGCGCGACCTTCACCTGAATGCACTCCGCCTCGGCTATCTCTTCTCCGGATTCAGTTGGGCCTACGTCGCAGGGCAACTCCCCGCCGGCGGCCTGCTCGATCGCTACGGCTCCAAGCGCGTCTACGGAACCAGCATCGTCCTCTGGTCGCTGTGCGCGCTGCTGGTGGGCTTCGCAGGATACCTCCCCGCAGCCATCGCCTTCTCGGTCATCTTCGGCCTCCGTCTGCTCTCCGGACTCGCGCAGTCGCCCGTCTTTCCCGGCAACGGCCGCATCGTAGCAAGCTGGTTCCCAACCGCGGAGCGCGGCACCGCCTCTGCAATCTTCAACTCGTCGCAGTACTTCGCCCTCGTTCTCTTTGGACCCATCATGGGCTGGATCGTCCATATCAGCGGCTGGAAGCAGTGCTTCTGGTTCCTGGGCGCGTTAGGCTTCGTGCTGGTCTACTTGTGGTCCAAAGTGATCCACGGCGTCAAAGACCATCCACGCATCAATCAGGCCGAGATCGACTTCATCGAGCAAGGCGGCGGCCTCACCAACATCGACTTCCGCGCAGGCAAAGCGCAGAAGCCCGCAAACCGCCTCACCTGGTCCGCCGTGAAGATGCTCCTGAGCAATCGTATGCTGGTCGGCATCTATCTCGGCCAGTACTGCATCACCACGTTGACGTGGTTCTTCCTCACCTGGTTCCCGGTCTATCTCTATGAGGCGCGCCACATGTCGATCGTCAAAGTCGGCATCATGGCCGCGCTGCCCGCGCTCTGTGGCTCCATCGGTGGTATCCTCGGCGGCGTCGTCTCCGACAAGCTCCTGCGCATGGGCCACTCGCTGACATTCGCCCGCAAGGTCCCCATCGTCTCGGGAATGCTGCTCGCCGTCACCATGCTCGGCTGCAACTACACCAACACGCAGTGGCTCGTCATGGTGCTCCTGTCGTTCGCCTTCTTCGGCAAAGGCTTCGGCGCGCTCGGCTGGACGGTCATCGCCGACACCTCGCCAAAGCCGCTGATCGGCATCAACGGCGGGCTATTTAATTTGATAGGCAACCTTGCAGGCGTCACCACGCCCATCGTCATCGGCTACATCGTCAAACGCACCGGCTCCTTCAACGACGCGCTCATCTTCGTCGCGGCCACCGCCGTCATGGCCATCGTCGCGTACCTGCCCATCGTCGGCGAGATCAAGCGCGTCGACTTCGACCTTCCAGAGCCATCAGGCGGTGCCGCATGATCGACCCCGGCAATCTCACCGACAATCTCAAGGGAACGCCTCAAGTCAAAACCATGCGCGTCATCCCGGTCGCCGGACACGACAGCATGTTGCTCAACCTCAGCGGAGCGCACGCGCCCTTCTTCACTCGCAACCTCGTCATCCTCACCGACAGCGCCGGCCACACCGGAGTAGGAGAAGTCCCCGGCGGAGAAAAAATCCGCAACGTCCTCGAAGACAGCCGCGTGCTCGTCGAAGGCCAGTCCATCGCGGCGTACCAGCAGATTCTCAACACCGTGCAGCAGCGCTTCGGAGACCGCGACGCAGAGGGCCGCGGCCTCCAGACCTTCGATCTGCGCACGACAGTCCACGCCGTCACGGCCATTGAGTGCGCGCTGCTCGACCTGCTCGGCCAGTTCCTCGGCGTGTCCGTTGCCGCCTTGCTAGGCGAAGGCCAGCAGCGCACCCACGTCGACGTTCTCGGCTACCTCTTCTTCATCGGCGACAGAAAGAAGACCGATCTCCCCTATCAAAGCGGCGAACACGCAGACGACGAATGGCTGCGTCTGCGCCACGAAGAAGCGCTCTCCACCGAATCCATCCTGCGCCTCGCCGAAGCCGCACAAGCCCGCTACGGCTTCCACGACTTCAAGCTCAAAGGCGGCGTCTTCCCCGGCGCAAAAGAGATGGAAGCCGCAACCGCACTCGCCGAGCGCTTCCCCCAGGCCCGCATCACGCTCGACCCCAACGGGGCCTGGTCGCTCGACGAAGCCATCTCCCTCTGCACCGGCAAGCGCGAAGTCCTCGCCTACGCCGAAGACCCGTGCGGAGCCGAACAAGGCTTCTCCGGCCGCGAGATCATGGCCGAGTTTCGCCACGCCACCGGCCTCCCCACGGCAACCAACATGATCGCCACCAACTGGCGCGAGCTCAAGCACGCAGCCGAGTTGAGAGCCGTCGACATCCCTCTCGCCGACCCACACTTCTGGACCATGCAGGGCGCCGTGCGCGTAGCGCAGTTCTGCCGCGACTGGGGCATGACGTGGGGCTCGCACTCCAACAACCACTTCGACATCTCGCTTGCAATGTTCACCCACGTCGCCGCCGCCGCACCCGGAAAGATCACCGCCATCGACACGCACTGGATCTGGCAGGACGGCCAGCGCCTCACCCAAAATCCGCTCGTCATAGCCGATGGCAAAATCACAGTTCCGCAAACCCCAGGCCTCGGCGTCGAGTTGGACATGCAGCAGGTCGAAGCCGCACACCGTCTCTACCAACAGGAAGGCCTCGGTGCACGCGACGACGCGAAGGCAATGCAATATCTCCGCCCCGGCTGGAAGTTCAACCCCAAGCGCCCCTGCCTCGCTTGATGCAATCCCTCGCCTGATGCAATCTTTCGAGCATAGGAAGAAGATGGTCTCATGAACCACCCGCAGCCCGACCGTCCCCGTTCGCTTCGCATGGACCCGCGCGACAACGTCGCAATCGTTGTAAACGCCGGCGGCCTGCGCGAAGGCGCACAGCTCGAAGGCGGACTCACCCTGACAGAGCCAGTCCCCGAAGCCCACAAGTTCGCACTCAACGACCTGCCGCAAGGCGCACCCATCATCCGCTATGGAGTCACCATCGGCTACGCAACACGCGCAATCCAGCGCGGCAGTTGGGTGCACGAAGGCCTCATCACCCTCCCCGAAGCCCCCGCTCTCGATTCGCTCCCACTCGCAACCGAGACCCCAAAGCCCCAGCCTCCACTCGAAGGCTATACCTTCCAGGGGTATCGCAACCCCGACGGCACAGCCGGCACAAAAAACATCCTCGCCATCAGCACCACCGTGCAATGCGTCTCTTCGAGCGTCGAGTACGCCATACGCCGCATCAAGGCCGAGCTTCTCCCGCGCTACCCCAACGTAGACGACGTCGTCGCCATCACGCACAACTACGGCTGCGGCGTCGCCATCAACGCACCCGGCGCCGAGATCCCCATCCGCACCCTCGGCAATCTCGCCCTCAACCCAAACCTCGGCGGCGAACCGCTCGTCGTCAGCCTCGGCTGCGAAAAAATGCAGCCCTCGCGCATGTTACCCGCGAGCAAGCTTCCCGTGCTCCGCGAAGAGTCCTACGTCATGCGCTTTCAGGACGAAGAGTATCGCGGCTTCGGCGACATCATCGCCGCCATCATGCAGATGGCCGAGAAGCGCCTCGACCGCCTCAACCAGCGCCGCCGCGTCACCTGTCCCGCATCCGATCTCGTCGTCGGCCTGCAATGCGGAGGCAGCGACGCATTCTCCGGAGCCACAGCAAATCCCGCAGTAGGCTTCGCCAGCGACCTGCTCGTACGCGCCGGAGCAACCGTGATGTTCTCCGAAGTCACCGAAGTCCGCGACGCCATCGATCTACTCACCGCCCGCGCCGCCGACGAATCCGTCGCGCGCGAACTCGTCCGCCAGATGCACTGGTACGACGCCTACCTCGGCCGCGGAGACGCAGACCGCAGCGCCAATCCCACACCCGGCAACAAGGAAGGCGGCCTCGCCAACATCGTCGAAAAATCCCTCGGCTCCATCGCCAAAGCCGGAACCAGCGCAATAACCGGCGTCTTCGGCCCCGGCGAACGCGTCACAAAAAAAGGCCTCATCTTCGCCGCCACACCCGCAAGCGACTTCATCTGCGGCACGTTGCAGCTCGCCGCATCGATGAACATGCACATCTTCACCACAGGGCGCGGAACACCCTACGGCCTGGCGATGGCGCCAGTCATCAAAGTCGCCTCACGCACCGAGCTCGCCCAGCGCTGGCCCGACCTGATCGACCTCGACGCAGGAAGAATTGCGACAGGCCACGCGACCATCGAAGAAATAGGATGGGAGCTCTTCCGCATGGTCCTCGAAGTCGCCAGCGGCAACCAGCAGACCTGGGCCGACCACTGGGGCCTGCACAACGACTTCGCCCTCTTCAATCCAGCCCCAGTGACCTAGACCTGGATTGGATGAGGACGCGCCGCTAATGCGAAGCAGTCCCCGATTGCGAACCCTGCGAGCCAGTCTGCGAATTAGTTGACGACGCCTTCGTAGAAGAAGCAGCAGGTTTTGTCGTCGATTTCGTCGATTTTCTATGAGTCCTGCGTCGGGTGGTCGCCGTGTGGGTCACAGTGGGGCAGGGCACAGCAACAGGCTTCGGAGCCGCCGCAGCCGCGCGCGCATTCGCTTCAAGCACATGCACCCGCTGCTCACGAGCAGCCGCGGCGGTCTGCATCCGCTCGCCCAGTGCGCGTCTCCCGTTTTCAAGCGAGGTCAGCGCCCGGTTAAGAGCCGCTCCCTGGTCTGCCGGGGCCGACATGCGCCCAATCTCCGTCACGCGCAGCAGCACATCGTAAAGCGCTTCGATGTTTCGATAAGCAGGCAGAACCGCGACAACCGAATCAGGTGTACGGTCGGCAGTCGCCAGCAGCGGCGGCAGCGTATTGGTCAGGTCGTGCTGTATGGAGCTAACGTTCGACGCCGTCTCCTGCTTCATTGCGCCTGTCAGCTTCCACTTCTCCGGCCGCAACCCGTCCAGCGCGTTCCCAACATCACTCAGCGGCTGCTGCATGATGGCCGATGCGGTCGTTGTCTGGGGCGCCGCAGGTGCAGGACTAGCCGCCGTCTGGGCAGACTGCGCCGCGCAACTAGCGGCAACGAGCATAAGCGGCAAAACGAAGAAGTGCTTTCCTGTACATTTCATCAAAGATTTCTGTCTCCATTCGTCTCCAATGCCGCCACTGCGACGGAGAAGACGCATCGTTCTAGTTAGTGTTAGCGGTCTCTCGTTTTTGATGCCAGCAGAGCGTCTCCGCGTTATTCCATTCCAACCTAAAGCATCTCGCTGAAAATGTCCGCTCACCGGAACCCGCACGAGAGATTTGTGCCGAATTTCGGTCACCCGTGCGGGCATCGAGTAGTCGCCTTTTCTCAAAGGCCAACGCCGCCCCAAACAATTCCGCACCTCAAACTGCTGTACCGAAATGCGGAATTTCCGGCCTCATAGGTAGAACCAATTGGAAATCAAATAAGCAGAGATGAGAAGGCGGCGGTCGGTCCATCCTGCAAGTAATTGATAAATAGAGGATTAATCGAGAGTGAAAACAAAATTCATTTTCAGCGAAAATTTGAAATTAACTTTCACAAACTGCTTGACACATCCGCATTGCACCGATGTAATTCCGGTTCATCGACAACCTTTTCGCTAAAAACTGCCGAATTTATTGGAGTGCCCCATGAAGCGATATTTACTCGTCTGTTTGCTCTGCATCACCGCGGTCGCCTTCTCGCAGGAGTTCCGCGCCACCATGACCGGTCGCGTCACCGACTCGTCCGGCGCCATCATCCCCAAGGCAGCCGTCACCGTGACCAACATGGACACCAAGGTCGCGGTCAACACCACCACCAACGCAGCCGGTCAATACACCACTCCATTTCTGCTTCCCGGCAAATACAGCATCACGGTCACGGCGCCCGGCTTCCAGAAGTTCGTGCATGACAACATCACTCTGCAAACCGGCGCGCGCGTCAGCGAAGACGCCGCGCTCTCCGTCGGCTCCGTCGCCGAAGAGGTCCACGTCAGTGCCGACAACACGTTGATCGATACCCAGAGCGCCACCGCCGGCCAGGTCCTCACCTCCGAAGAGATCGAAGACCTTCCCGACAACGGCCGCTCCCCGCTCGGCCTCGCCAAGACCGAATACGGCGTCGTGCCCAAAGCCAAGGATTCCGTCACCCAGACGCGCCCGTTCGATAACAGCGCCACCAGCGACTTCTCCATCGGCGGCGGCAACTCGCAGTCCAACGAGCTTCTCCTGAACGGCGTGCCCAACATGCAGGACTCCTCCCGCGTCGCCGGCTTCAGCCCAAGCCTGGACTCCGTGCAGGCCGTCCGCGTCGATGTCTTCGAATCTGACGCCTCCTACGGCGACACCTCCGGTGGCACGGTCAACCTTGTCACCAAAGCGGGCACAAACCAGTTCCACGGCACCGCCTCCGAATTCAACGAGTTCTCCGGCATCAATGCCGTGCAACGCTGGTTCATTCCCAAGGGCTCGACGACTCCACCCACGCGCCAGAACCAATACGGCTTTACCCTCGGTGGCCCGGTCTGGATTCCCAAGGTATTCAACGGTCGCGACAAGCTCTTCTTCTTCTATGCGTATGAGCGCTTCATCGGCAGCACACCTGACCCGGTTCTAAGCACGGTACCAACGCAGGCAGAGCGTGGCGGCGATTTTTCGGCCCTACTCGCACTTGGCAGCTCCTACCAACTTTACGATCCATACTCTGGCGTAGCAGTGGGAACCAGCGTGGCCCGCAGTCCGCTTCAGGGCAACATCGTTCCCAGCACGAAGATCAATCCCGTCTCTCAGGCGCTTATCAAATATTTCCCGGCGCCCAACGTCACCGGCTCTCCCGACGGCGAGAACAACTACTTCTCCAACATTCCAACGACCGACAACTACAACTCGCACTCCGGCCGTCTCGATTGGAGCCTCAACGACAGCAACAAGATCTTCTTCGAGACCCACCGCAGCGAATACAAGCGCTCGCTCGCCAACATCTTCAACAACATCTCCACCGGCACCACATCCTACGATGTCTACCAGGGCGGAGTCGTGGACTACGTTCGCACCTGGAACCCGACCCTGACCTCCGACACACGCGCCAGCCTCACGCGCAGCTATCTGAACTCATCCTTAAACAGCCAGGGATTCAATGCCACTGCCATCGGCTACCCCGGCTATATCGACGACAACGCCACCGAGCGCTTCATGCCGCAGATCAGCTTCTCTGAGCCAAAAGGCACGACAGCATTCGGCGGACTCAGCACCAAGCCAAGCAATCTCGAAGCATTCGACACCTTCCAGTTCTTCTCCGCGACAACCAAGGTTTGGGGACACCATGTCCTCAAGATCGGTCCAGATCTCCGGCTTTACAAATACGCGTTGCTGTCACCCGGCTCCTCATCCGGCAGCTTTACCTTCGGCAACAACTTCATGACGTCCAGCACGGCTGCGGCTGCTCCACCGTTCGGCTCATCGTTCGCCAGCTTCCTCTACGGCATTCCCACAGGCGGCACGCAGAACATATCGCAGGCATATCTCTACAACTCCTGGTACTTCTCCGGCTTCGTGCAAGACGATTGGCGCTTGCTTCCTTCGCTTACCGTCAACCTCGGCATGCGCGTCGAGCATGAGACGCCCATTACCGAATCGCTCAACCGTGCTGTCGTCGGTTGGGACTCCACCACCGCCAACGAGGCCACTGCTCCGGCGACTGCCGCATATGCCAGCATCTACGCGGCCAACGCAAGCCACCTCGCAGAGCTTCCTCCCTCTGCATTCGTTTCGACTGGTGGCGTGATCTATGCCACGCCATCGCACCGCAACGAATACAACACCCCGAAGGCTTACGTCAGCCCACGCATCGGCATCTCGTTTGCTCCTCCCGTCTTCAATAACAAGATGGTCGTTCGCGCCGGCTTTGGCGTCTTCGTCAACCCGTTCACGGACTACAACACCCCACAGAACTACGGCTTCTCGGCGACCACTTCGCTCGTGCCCACAACCGACAACTACGTCACCCCCGCGGCGACGCTGTCTGATCCATTCCCATCCTCGAATCCAATCCAACAGCCCACAGGTTCCGCACTCGGCATCAACACCAACCTCGGCAGCGGCATTCAATTCCGCGGCCCCAATCTCCAGGTGCCATACTCACAGCGTTGGAGCTTGGATATCCAGCAGCAGCTCACCGCGAACTCCATGATCGACATCGGCTACATCGGTGCGCATCAGGTCCATCTCAGCTATACAAATAATCTCAGCGCCGCAGGCTATTACCCCTACATGAGCCAATCGCGTCGTCTCGATCCTGTTGTCCAGGCAAACTTGGGGCAGAGCATCACTAATCCGTTCAAAGGCCTGCCAGGCATGACAGGCAGTCTCGACACATCCAAGACGATCGCTAAATACACGCTTCTCCAGCGCTACCCCGAGTACTCCAGCATCGTGCAGGCGTTGGTCCCGGGAGCATCAGCCACTTACAACGAGCTGCTGGCCCGTTATCACGTTCGTGCAAGCCATGGCCTCGAGCTTAACGTCAACTACGAATACTCTCGCAATCTCATGACCAGCCAGCTCACACCCGGCGGCCCACTCACCTATGGCGAGTCCACTTCGGACTATCCGGTCCATCTCTCCATCACCACCAGCTACGCGCTGCCCATCGGTCGCGGCCGCTCCTGGCTCGCCAACAACCGTCTGGTCGATGCGCTCATTGGCGGCTTCTCCGTCAACGCCATCTACCAGAAGCTCTCCGGAACGCCGATCTCCTGGAGTCAGTTTGATTTCGCCAACGGATCCAACGGCTTCAATTCAAACTTCCACGTCAACATGCGCAACTACAACGAGGCATTCGACCGGACCGTCTTCTACACCGGAACTGGCGCTGGCTATAAGAATGGAACGGATCTGACCGACACCGGCCAGCCCAGCAGCACCTACAACGTCCGTACCGTCCCGCAATACTTCTTCCGTCAGGACGGCACCAACAACCTCGACGCTTCGGTCATCAAGACCTTCCACATTGGCGAGCGCTTCAACCTCGAATATCGCTTCGAAGCCTTCAACGTCCTCAACCACACCGTCTTTGGCGCGCCGAACGTCTCGCCCACCTCTGCGGTCGGCAGCACCAGCGCCGGTCCCACGGGCTTCGCCACCATCGACACCATCTCCAGCGTCAACCGTACGCTGCAACAAGGTCTCAGAATTCAGTTCTGATGGCCTCGGAACTGGCTAGGGGAGACGCACCATGCGTCTCCCCGTTTTTTTCTTAGTGTCTTTCTTGTTGTCATCGTCATCGCCATCACCTGCGTTGTCATTCTGAGCGCAGCGAAGAACCCCCGCATTTCGCCTATAGCCGCACAAATCTTTGCTTGGGTGCGGGTGCCCCATGTCCCAATTCTGAGACACGGGACATTCGCGCAAAGCTCGAACCGCCTTCCTTCCTTAGCCACAAATCTCCCATCTGGACCGCCACCATGTATAGTTTCACCATCGTCTCACCCAAACGTCGTATAGCTTCCATCCCCCATTCGGCACCAAGCTGGTGACTATGAGCTTCTCTCGCTGGACTCTCATCGCAGCCCTCCTTGCGCTTCCCGCCTGCATGCATGGCCAGTCGTCCTGCCTCAACGGCCTGCCCGACACCCTCCACTCTGCCGTCGAGCACGACAACTGGAAGATCGTCCAGAGCGGCGATCTCTCCGAAGCAGACCAGCGTGTCTGGAGCAACAACCACCCCAGCGACTGCGCGGGCGTAGCCGCCGGTAATTTCTCCTCGAAGGCCAAACAATCCTTCATCGTCGCGCTCATCCAGCACGACGGGCAGAACAACCTCCTCGAAAAGGTCGATCTCGTCTACCTCAAAAAAGACAAGCCGATCATCGAAGACGCCGTCACCACCCAGGCCATCGCCACGCCCTACGTTGTGTGGAGACTCCCCAAGGGCCGCTACCTCGGCATCGACGGAACCAAGGCATCCATCTCCCGCGATTCATTCGTCTTCGAAAAGCTCGTAGGCCCGGCCAGCCAGTACTACTACCAGGGCAACAACCTCCGCTCCTTCGTGCTCTCTCGCTAGCCCCAGGTACCCATCCACACCCGTCATCCTGAGCGAAGCGACCGCAGGAGCGGAGTCGAAGGACCCCGACACCGCCAAACCCACCCATACCCTCGAACCTTTTCAACCACAACTCCCGCGGGTGTCCCATAGCCGTGTGCCCCATGTCTCGTTCCTGAGACATGGGCCATTCGAGCGCAGCTCGAACCGCTTTCCTTTCACCCAGACACACACCCCGTCATCCTGAGCGAAGCGACCGCAGGGAGCGGAGTCGAAGGACCCCGACACCGCCAAATTCACCAATACCCTCAAACCCTTTCAGCCACAACCGTCACTTCCCAACAAAATCGCACAGGTGCTCAAGGTCTCACCTCTGAGACAGGGCCTGCGAGCTCGCTTTCAACGGCGCTGCCGCAGAGGGCTGTAAGCCCGACTCATACCAGCCTGGGGTGAAACCCCAGGTTGGCGAACAACAGAACCCGGAGGGCTGAAGGCCCGACTCATAGATCTCGAAGAAAGCCTCAACCACAAAATCTGGCAATTCGGTGGAAGGGCACGGCTTCAGCCGTGCCAAAAACAAGCCGCGCGAAGCGCCTTCCACTCTGCCGAAGGCCGGAGTGAAGCCCGCAGGGCGCAACGACCCAAATCCCCCGCGCCACCGCTTATCACTTCGACGGAGGAAACCCTCTGCAAAAGTTTTCACCTTCTATTTCTCTTGAAAGCTATTGACGGCAAACAACCCGAACCGGCAAAATTCCCCTCTGAATTGCAGCGCCCATGCGCGTGTGCCGCAGGTATCGATCCGAAGGCCACGCCGTCACCTTTCCTCTCACCTGCCAGCCCTTCCGGCAGCGGCCTTTTCGAATCCAGCACTAAGGAGACTTCGGATGTTCAGTATCATCTGGTGGATCATCGTTGGACTTATCGCAGGCTTTATTACCGGAAAGCTCATGAAGGGCGGAGGCTACGGCACCCTCATGGACATCATCATCGGCATCGTCGGTGCCATCATCGGCGGATTCATCATGCGCGCCGTCGGCTTCGCTGGGTCGGGTGGAATGATCTACACCATCCTCGTAGCCATCCTCGGCGCAGTCATCCTCACATGGCTGCTTCGACTCGTCACAGGCAATAAGGCCAACAACCTGTAGCCACGCAAAATCCAGGCCCGAACGCCCATCGCTTCACGGCATCGCATCAGCCGTAACGATGGGCGTCTTCCATCTCAGCGGTCGTAGATCACCTTATGCCGCTCCAGCCACCAGCAGGCTCCGCTACCCGACTGCGGAAACAGCGACCGGCTGCAATCCACCTCAGCCGTGCCGTCAAAGTAGTAATCCTCTTTCCCACCCTTCAGCGAAGCCACCACAAAACGGCTGACCACAACCTTCCCCATGCCGTGGCCCAACTTCGCGCGCACACCCCACACCGCCATATCGCCCAGATAGACGACAGCCAGCGCCACAATCAGCCCAAGCACCACCTTGCCCACAATCCGCTTCATGCATCTCGAATCCTACAGCAATCCCTTACTCATACTGACGGCTTGAGCACCCTCAGGTTTCCGCAAAAAAAGAAGTGCTCCAAACAGGAGCACTTCTTCCAGCCGTGTTGACAGAAACTACCCCAGATACATCACATGCACATACGTTCCCAGCCGCGTGTTGTATGCCAGGTACCATCCGACATGGTCTGGGTCCTCGTAGATCACAATCTCATCCGAGTCCCACAGCCATCCATCGCAATAGCCCACGTCCGTCGGAGCTACGCTGAAGTAGAACCCGCCAAACCAGAACCGGCCCGGTCCACCACCAGCCAAACGCCATACATGGCTTCGACCAAACCCTCCCGTGAAGTGCCCATGTTCCCACGGATGGTCCAGATGAAAATTCGCATCATTTTTACCGGTATCATGGCCTACCCAGTGATTGCCATCGACGTGCGGCGCATTCGGATGCCCGGCCTTATCGCTGAAGTTGTGGTTGTCCGCGGCCCGTGGTGTTCCATGAAACGCCGCGGGGCCGCGTGCCGGCGCAGGATGCGCGGCAGGAGCACCGTGTCCATGGTCTCCACCGCCGCCATGGTCGCCACCTCCACGCTGACCCATGCCGAACGCCGGAAGCGTTAGAACAATCAATACTGCTGGAAACAGGAGTGACTTTTTCATTGGTCTCCTCAACCTCCCATGGGGAAGTGGCAAGAAACATATCACAAACGCCGCTTCACAAGCCCGGCGGCATCCTGACACCAACCATATTGTCGAGTGTTTCCAATCCCGCCCAACTCATAAAATAAACACCCGAAATGGAGGGCACACCCCCGGACCACTCAACAGGCCCTCCATTCCAGGTTCTTCCTAACCCCGAACGCTTCAAATACAGCAGCAAAACCCTACAGACCGGAGAAACACAAGGCAGACGAACAAGTACAGCAGCACAACCGCGCTTTCACCAGCCGCGTCGATCTCGTGAATGCTTCACCGCAACCCGGCAATGCACCCGGCGCTCGGTCACCACCGCAGCCGAAGCCAGCATTCCCAGCCCCACCAGCCAAAAGCTCGCCGGCTCCGGAACCGCAGCCGGGTCCACCATATCCATGTGCAAATCCAACCCTGACACCGCCGGCGAGTCCACCACCGACACCAGCGTATCGTTCGAGCCATCAATAAACACCGCATCGCCGAGCGCATTGATATATCCGCCATCAAACGACTCACCCGGCATAATCTCCGTCAGCGACCCCGCCGACCCATCCCACACGCCCTTCACGCCCCCCAGAAACCCGCCCAGCACCTCATGCGTGCCATTGCACACGCCCGACAACCCATCGGCCGAGCACGCCGTGCCATCATCCCAGTTCAGGCTCGGCAGCGCCGTCGAGTACACCCCGCTCTGCTGCCCCACATAATAAGTCTCAAAGCAAGTCGAAGCCCCCATCACCCCGCCGCACGAGCTTCCCGGATTCATCAGCGAGTTCGACACATTCACCACAAAGTCGCCCGCCGCGTCGATCCCCGCAAAGTTCTCGCTCTGCGTATAAGCCACCACATTCACCTGATAGCTATCCCCAAACGCTGCAAGCACCCCGAACAAAAAGAGGCTGGACGTAAGCAACACTCCTACGATGTATGTCTTCGTCCGTTGTATCGTCGCTACCATGTACGCTCCCGTATGCATTCACTTGCACATACGAGAAGCAACCCAAAGGCCAAATCACCGCCCCTGATTTATCAGCAACTTGCATAAATCTTGCACATTGTAGGCAAAACTTTGCCACTTTGCAGTTGCCATGAAATTACCACTTTCACTCACCCAAAACCCTCGCCTCAACCAACCCCCGCACCGAGTTCCCCATAAAAACCGTCTCCGCCTCCGCCACATCCTCCAGCCGCAGCACCGCTTCCTCAGCCTGCCCGGACTCAATCAGATGCCGCCGCAATACTCCCGGCAAAACCCCAGCGCTCACCGGCGGAGTCAGCAGCCTGCCTCCTCGCCGAACGAACACATTGCTGATCGCCCCCTCCGTCACCTCGCCGCGTTCGTTCAAAAAGAACACCTCATCCAACCCCTCACCCCGAGCCCGCGCAAACTCGCGTTCATATAGCTCCCGCCGCGTTGTCTTGTGTCGCAGAAACACATCGCCCGCACAAGTCCGCTCTGCCGAAAACCGCACCCGCGCCACCCCCGCGCCTCCACCCAGCTCCACAGCCGTAACCGAAACCCCACCGTCCTCACCCAGCAGCAACCTCACCCGATAGCGCTCGCCCTCACGAAACCCTCGCGCCTCATCCGCCAGCCGCGCCGTCACCGCCTCGCGCTCGCACACAAAATCAAAGTACTCCGCCGAACCCGCCAGCCTATCCAGATGCATCTCCAGCAGAAAATACTCACCACGCTCCCACAGCATCGTCTCAATCAACCGAAACTCCCGCAGCTCCCGCGTCAGAAACGCCGCCTTCAGCAGACACTCCCTGTACTCATCGCCCGCCACCGAATCCGCAACAATCCCGCCGCCCACGCCCATCCGAGCCTCGCCATCCTCCAGCACCAGTGTCCGGATCGCCACATTGAACACCGCCTCGCGCCCAGGCGAGATGAACCCGATCGCGCCCGTATACACGCCCCTCGGCCCGCGCTCCATCTCCCGAATAATCTCCATCGTGCGAATCTTCGGCGCGCCCGTAATCGACCCTCCAGGAAACATCGCGCGAAAGATCTCATAAAACGAGAGCCCCGGCCGCAGCCTGCCCGCAACCGTCGAAGTCATCTGCAGCAGCGTCCTGTAACGCTCCACAGAAAAAATATCCTCTACCCGCACGGTGCCCATCTCCGCCACCCGCCCCAGGTCATTGCGCAGCAGGTCCACAATCATCAGGTGCTCGGCGCGATTCTTCTCGTCATGCTCCAGCCGCACCGCCGCCGCGCAGTCCTCCTCGCTATCCAGCCCGCGAGACATCGTACCCTTCATCGGCCGTGTCACAATCCGGTCGCCATCCATCCGAAAAAAAAGCTCCGGCGAAAGCGACAACACCTGCCGCGTACCCATGTTCAGCATCGCCGCGTAGGATACAGGCTGCTGCCGCGCAAGCACGCCAAACGCAACATCCGCGCGCATCGCGCACGGCACACGCACGCGATCGGTAAAGTTCACCTGGTACGTCTCGCCCGCAGCGATGTACTCCTCGATCCGCTCAATCTTCCGCGAGTACTCCGCCTCGGAAGTCTCCAGCCGAACCGCATCCACAAACCGCACAGGCAAACTCACATCCGAATCAGCTCCATCCGGCAGCGCAAACCCACCCTCAAAACACCCGCGCTCATGGTCAAACACCACCGGCGCCCGATACACGCCAAACCACGCCAATGGCTTTGAATAATCTGCACCCTTAAAGTTGTCATCCTTCGCCGAAGGCGGAGGACCTGCTTTTCTACTCAGCTCACCGCCACCGACACGCTCAAAGTGATACCCGCACTCGTACCCCACATACCCCGCGACATAGCACCCATCCGCAAGCGCCGCCTCAATCTCCGCGAAGACCCCCGGCACCTCATCCAGCGTCGATGCCTCAATCACCCGCTCCGCGCGCAAGAACAAAAGACTCCGCCGGTTCTCTTCATCAAACCGCGAAGTCTCAAGCAGCACCGAGTCTCTCTCGCGAGCCACCAGCGCATGCATCCCGCGCGGAAGTTTTGTCCAGCGCATCACACGCCGCCCACTATGGCAGCAGCTCGCGAACGCCGCTTCCATCCGCAATCAGCGCGCGCGTCGCCATATGCAGAAACAGCCCATGCTCCACCACCCCTACAATCGCGCGAATCTCCGCGGCAATCTTCCCCGGGTCGTTCATCTCGCCGCACGCGCAATCCAAAATGAAGTTGCCCTCATCCGTGATGTAGTCCGAGCCATCCTTCGCCTTGCGCCGCGAAGGCTTCAATCCCAGCGTCTCCAGCCGATGTCGCACCAGCGGCTCCGCCAGTTGAATCACCTCCACCGGCAGAGGAAACCTGCCCAGGTGCTTCACCACCTTGCTCCCATCGGCCACGATGACAAACTGCTTTGCCGCGCTGGCCACAATCTTCTCGCGCAGCAGCGCGCCGCCGCCGCCTTTGATCAGCGCCAGCTCCGGCCCCACCTCGTCCGCGCCATCAATCGCCACATCAATCTCAGTCGCAGTCCTGAAGTCGATCACCGGAATCCCCAGCGACACGGCCAGTTCCTCGCTCGCTTGCGACGATGCGATCCCCCGTACCTTCAACCCTGCCTGCACTTGCTCACCCAGCAAACGAATAAAGTGCGTCGCCGTTGAGCCCGATCCCAGTCCCACCACCATGCCTGGCTTCACAAACTCCAGGCTCTTCCGCGCGGCCATCACCTTTGCGTCATCTACACTTGGCATAGCAAGCATCTTAAATCACTCCGCGATCTCACCCAAACCAGCCGTCATCCTGAGCGAAGCGACCGCAGGGAGCGGAGTCGAAGGACCCCGACACCGCCAAATCCACCCATACCCTCGAACCCTTTCAACCACAACTCCCCGGGCGCCTCACCCCAACAGTTGTCATCCTTCCGCGAACGGGGTCCCGGCCAGCTTGCTGGCTGGGGCAGGCAGCGAGAGGACCTGCTTTTTGTTTGTCATTCCCGGATGGAATCTGCGTTTGCCTCCCTTACGAACACAGATGCGGGGTGTGCCCCATAGCCTGCCCTGAGCCTGTCGCGTCTGAGACATGCGCCATTCGAGCGCAGCTCGAACCGCTCTCAACGGCGTAGCCGCAGAGGGCCAAAGGCCCGACTCATACCAGCCTGGGGTGAAACCCCAGGTTGGCGAACCAACAGAATCCAGAGGGCTGAAAGCCCGACTCATAGATGTTCCAGCTCGAACCACTTTCCCCTTCATCCAGATTCACACCACATCATCTTGGCGGAGCGAAAAAACTCTTCACTCCAACCACCAGCAAGTTTCACCAGGTCGAAACAAACCGCCGGACTCTGGCTACACTAGAAGAACGATCCCGCCGAGCCGTCCGTCGAAATGTGAATTGAGGTCCAAAGCTGCATGAAGACATCCCACCTTGCGAAGCTCGCGCTCGTTGTAGCCTTCGCATTGCCCGCCTCCACAACCCTCGCCCAGACCGCACCCACGGCCATCCAACGCCTGCAGGTCTCGGCCTTCGGTGGTCTCACCGGTACCTACACCAACTTTCTCGGTGGCAAAAACGCGGGCATCACCCTCGGCGGCGATCTCACCTTCATGACCGTCCCGCACGTCAAACCCTCCTTCGAGCTGCGCGGCACCGCTCCCATCGACGGCGGCCACGTCGACAGTCAGCTTAATTTCCTGCTCGGGCCCAAAGTCGAGTACCGCTACAACCGCTTCCATCCCTACGCCGACTTCCTCTTCGGCCGCGGCCAGATTACCTACGAGAACGGTGGCGTCCTCTACAACAACACCCTCTATCTCAAAACGACGAGTTTTATCTACTCCCTCGGCGGCGGACTCGACTACCAGCTCACCGATCACTGGGGAGCGAAGTTCGACTACCAGTTCCAGCACTGGGACACACCCTTCGTTGGCACCGTCTACAATCCCATCCACCCCAAAGCGATCACCCTCGGTGTCACCTATCGCTTCAACTTCAACCGGGGCTATCGTCGCCGATAGCAATTGCTGTCAAGCCCCCGCCGCAAGAGAAACCCTCGCAACCACCACATCCGAAAGCAGATATTTCTTCCAGGAAAGTGGCGGTTTAGTTTCTATCACCCAGCTAAAATAGAGACAGATCAAAATAAAGAAGCCCCGGCACACCTCCGGGGCTTTACTCATTTGCAGTCAAGACTTTACAAGGAGCCAGCCCGTGTCTTCTCATAAAATCAATAACTTACAGGAAGGCATGCAGGCGAAGTCCAGGCCTAAACCACCTGTTTCGAAGACTTTGCACGAAAACACAGGGGAGGGGGTCCCGCTAGGCGATGGGCTCGACGACAACCGCCGTCCCGTAAGCCAGCACCTCGGTCACGCCCTTCATCACCTCGTTGGCGTCATACCGAAACCCCACCACCGCGTTCGCCCCCAGCTGCGTCGCGTGCAGCGTCATCATCGCAAACGAGTCCTGCCGTGTCTTCTCGCAGAGCTGCGTAAAGAGGGTGATGTCTCCCCCAACCAGCGTCTGGAGCCCCGCCCCGATGGTCGCGAAGACATTCCTCGAGCGCACGACAATCCCGCGCACAACACCCAGGTTCCGGACAATCCGGTAACCGGGAAGCTCGAACGCCGTGGTGGTAAACGCCGGGTGGATGGTCAGGGGCGGTGGCGGGTAGGTCGACATCGGGCAGCACTCCTTCGGGGCCTAGGCAGGCAACCGGATTCTATCCTCTACGCGCCAACGTCGCCACCAGTTCCGTAACCGCCCCCGAGTCGATCGTCTTGGCCGCAAGCTCCACCCCGGCCCTGAGCGTCGGGGCCAGGTCCGCCGCAACCAGCACCGCCGCCGCATTCAGCAGCACGATGTCCCGCCGTGGCCCGGACTCCCCGGCGAAGACCGCCCGGAGGATCCGCGCGTTCTCCCCGGCATCGCCGCCGATCAGCGCCTCCATCGGCGCGCGCGTCAACCCAACATCCTCCGGCGCGATGGTCGAAAGCGTCACGATCCCGTTGTGAACCTCAGCCAGATGAGTAGGCCCAGAGATCGAAATCTCATCCAACCCGCGCGTCGTACCATCGGCGCTCTCAGCCGTGCCGTGCACGACGAAAGCATGACGTGTGCCGAGCAGGACCATCGCCTCAGCCACAAGCTCAACCGCCTGCGGAGCGTAAACCCCCATCACCTGCGCCGACGCCCCCGCCGGATTGGTCAGAGGCCCGAGCAGGTTGAAGACCGTGCGCACGCCGAGCGCCTTCCGCACAGGCATCACCGCCCGCATCGCCGGATGAAGGCTCGGCGCATGGAGAAAAGCAAACCGATGTCGGCGGAGCGCCTCGGTAGCCTCATCAGGAGCGAGGCCAACCGGAATCCCGAGAGCTTCCAGCACATCCGCTGAGCCGCACTGCGAAGTAATCGCACGATTGCCGTGTTTGGCGACCATGACGCCAGTGCCAGCCTCGGCAGTAGGTGCTGCTGCGGCCACCAGCGCAGCGGCTGTGGAGATGTTGAAGGTGCGGCTGCCATCGCCGCCGGTGCCACATGTATCGACCAGTCGAAGTCGCTCGTCGGCCTCGAGGGGGATTGGAGTGACGGCAGCTCTCATCGTGTCAACGAATCCAGTAAGCTCGGCTGGCGTCTCTCCGCGCGCTGCTAGTGCTCCAACCATGGCAGCGATTTCCACATCATTGAGCTCGCCTGCAAGGATGCTCTGCATGAGAGCGCGGGCCTCTTCGCGTGTGAGCGTAGTGCGGCCTTCAATGATCTGTTTGAGATGAGGCTGTACAGACATGCTTTAAGCAAGGTTAGCAGGTGACTACTGCTGTCGATGTTCGCGGGTGGTGCGCGAACACTATAAACAAAATATAAAAATCGCCGATAACCGCACGGTTGTGCGGTATTTCGTTGCGACTGGCTGAGCGTGTTCGCTACACTTCTTGAGTTGGCAGTTTCCCTGAAAAGAACATCCCTATGAAAATTCACGAGTATCAGGCAAAAGAGATCCTGCGGAAGTATGGTGTGCCGGTCCCGGGCGGCGAGATGGTTTCCACGCTCGAAGAGGCCGACAGGGCCGCGAAAGACCTTTTCGACAATGGCACACCGGTGGTTGTAGTGAAGGCGCAGATTCACGCTGGCGGGCGTGGCAAGGGCGGCGGTGTGAAGGTAACCAAGTCGCTGGCTGATGCGCAGGCCGCCGCGAAGGCGATTCTGGGGATGCAGTTGGTGACGCACCAGACAGGGCCGCAGGGACAGAAGGTGCAGCGACTGCTGATCGAGGAAGGCTCGGCGATTGACCGCGAGCTTTACCTCGGCATTGTGCTCGATCGTGCCGCGGCGAAGTTGGTGTTTATGGCTTCGCAAGCTGGCGGCATGGAGATTGAGGAGGTCGCCCATGCGACTCCGGAGAAGATTTACAAGGAATACATCGACCCGGCGGTTGGCTTGCAGCCGTATCAGGCGCGTAAGCTGGCGTTCAAGCTGGGGCTGAAGCCAACGCAGATCAACGACGCAGTGAAGTTCATGATGGGGCTCTACCGCGCGTTTGTGGAGACGGACTCGACGCTGATGGAGATCAATCCCTTCATCACAACGAAGGACGACAAGCTGCTCGCGCTCGACTGCAAGATTAATTTCGACGACAACGCGATGTTTCGGCACAAGGACTTGAAGGAGCTGCGCGACCTGTCTGAGGAAGACCCGCTTGAGGTCGAAGCGTCGAAGTTTGCGCTGAACTATATCAAGCTCGATGGCTCGATTGCCTGCATGGTGAACGGCGCCGGACTCGCGATGGCGACGATGGACATCATTCAGTATGCCGGCGGCGCTGCGGCGAACTTTCTGGATGTAGGCGGCGGCGCAAACCAGGAGCAGATTGAGAATGCCTTCGGGATTCTGCTGAGCGATCCGCATGTGAAGGCGATCTTCATCAATATCTTCGGCGGCATTCTGCGCGTGGATGTGCTGGCGACTGCAGTCGTCGCGGCGGCGAAGAAGTTGAGTGTGAATCTGCCGATCATTCTGCGCCTGGAAGGCACGAACGTCGAAGAAGGGCGCAGGATTCTCAAGGAGTCAGGACTGAAGTTTGAGGTCGGATCGACGATGAAGGAAGCTGCTGATCTTGCAGTCGCAGCCGCGAAAGGTGGTAAGTAATGGCAGTACTGGTTGATAAGAATACGCGGCTGATTGTGCAAGGAATTACCGGGCGTGAGGGCACGTTCCACGCGAAGGGTTGCGCTGAGTATGGGACGAAGGTGGTCGGCGGTGTGACACCGGGCAAGGGCGGCACGACGCATGAGGGCTGGCCTGTCTTCAATACCGTTGAAGAAGCCGTGAAGGAGACCGGCGCGAATGTGACTGTGATCTTTGTGCCACCGCCGTTTGCTGCCGATGGCATTCAGGAGGCTGTTGCTGCCGAGGTGCCGCTGGTCATCTGCATCACCGAGGGGATTCCTGTGCTGGACATGGTGAAGACCTGGGAGGTGGTGAAGGGCTCGAAGTCGCGTCTGATCGGACCGAACTGCCCGGGCGTGATCTCGCCGGGCAAGGCGAAGGTTGGCATCATGCCGGGGCGGATTCACAAGGAAGGCAACGTCGGTATCGTCTCGAAGTCGGGCACGCTGACCTACGAGGCGGTGTATCAGTTGACGACGCGCGGGATTGGCCAATCGACGGCAATCGGCATCGGTGGCGACCCGATCATCGGAACGACACACATCGATGCGTTGAAGATGTTGAATGAGGACCCCGAGACTGCAGCGATCATTATGATCGGCGAGATCGGTGGGACGGCGGAAGAGGCTGCTGCGAAGTACATTAAGCAGAACGTAAAGAAGCCTGTAGTTGGGTTCATCGCCGGTCAGACTGCGCCTCCGGGCCGCAGGATGGGTCACGCAGGCGCGATCATCTCGGGCGGTGAGGGAACCGCTGCAGAGAAGATGAAGGCGATGGCTGAGGCTGGAATTACAGTTGTGAAGTCGCCTGCTGAGATTGGCGAGGCCATGGCACGGGTGTTGGGCAAGGCTTAGCTTTGCTCAGCGTTGCTGTGCGCGATAGAAGAAGCCAGCGACAAGGAAGACCATTGCTACGCAGAAGGCCAGACGAGCGTGGAGCGGGTCATGGTAGCGAAGGCTGATGAAGCCATCGAAAACCCATGCTGCGCAGCCCACGAACCATATCCAGAGTGTCTTCCGCATCAGCGTCCTGCCCAACGTTAGAACGATGCTGACCGCAGCGAAACGCCACTTAAGAGGCATTGTTCTACACTGTTATTAGACACTTTTCCTGAGGAGACACACGTTGTCACAGCGCACATTCAGCATCATTAAGCCCGACGCGGTCCGGAAGGGCCATGCAGGAGCCATTCTTGCCGAGATTGAAAAGGCAGGGTTTAGGATCGTTTCCATCAAAAAAGCTTCCATTTCAAAGGCTCAAGCCGAAGGTTTTTACCATGTTCATGCGGCGCGTCCGTTTTTCGGTGAACTCACGGACTTCATGTCAAGCGGGCCGATCTTCCCGATGGTTCTCGAAAAGCAGAATGCCATTGCAGACTTGCGCAAGCTGATGGGGGCGACTAATCCGGCGCAGGCCGAAGAGGGCACGATCCGCAAGAAGTTCGCAGCGTCGATTGGCGAGAATGCAATTCATGGATCAGACGCCGAGGAGACTGCAGAGTTTGAGATTGGGTACTTCTTCGCTGGCTATGAACTGAAGTAGCTTCGTTATAAAGCAGGAGCAACGGCAGTAGCGGTCATGACGGCCTGACTGTTGGATGCTCCTGATTTATTTTGAGGCAAAGGAACAGTGCTATGACGGCAGATGTTGCTACAAAACGGGCGGTATTTCGAGAGTTGCACCGTGAAGGCTGTTTCGTTTTGCCAAACGCCTGGGACGTAGGTAGCACTGTGCGACTGGTACGAGCTGGGTTCAAAGCAATAGCCTCAACAAGTTCCGGTGCGGCATGGGCTATGGGGCGTGAAGATGGTGAGCTCTCTCGCGACACAATTCTGGTTCATCTTCGGATGCTGTGTTCGTCGACAGACCTGCCGATCAACGCTGATTTTGAAGCTGGCTTTGCGGATGATCCCGCGGGTGTTGGCGCGAATGTTGAGCTTGCTGTGGCGACTGGTGTAGCTGGGCTTTCGATTGAAGATCGTACGGGTAGAGAACTCTACGAACCTGCTCTTGCAGTAGAGCGGATTCGTGCTGCGCGGGAAGCGATTGATCGTACCGGCGAAGACGCTTTGCTCGTGGCACGTTCTGAAGGTTTTCTGATTGGCCGCACACAAGTGGACGCGACGATTGCGCGCCTTACTGCCTATGCCGATGCTGGCGCTGATTGCCTGTATGCTCCAGGCGTTAATGACATTGCGGCAATTCGTGAGATCGTGGCAGCAGTTGCGCCAAAGCCGGTGAACGCCTTATTGATCAAGCCGGAGATGCGGGTTGCAGATCTGGCTGCAGCGGGAGTGCGAAGAGTGAGCGTTGGTGGGGGGCTTGCTGCGGCAGCCTGGAAGGGTTTCGATCAGGCCTTGCGAATGCTAGTTGAAGACGGTCGGATTCCGCCGCGCTGATCTCTTTTCCAGCTTGGCGACTCGGCCCCATTCATTACTAATGATCACGTCGACCGATGCAGCGCGCTGACCTCATCGAAGGCGGTTCTCGGCGAGAGCCACCCCTTTATCACCCAGCAGAGATCTTCAAGCACCGCCCAGCTACCACCGGCAAACTCTCGCTATCATGCATGCTCGCCACTCAGGTAGCGGGGCAAATCTTTGTAGTGCCCATGCGGGCAGCGTTGGCCTGCTACAGGCAGCATCATGGCTGGCTAGTCAACGCTAGAGGCGAATCTCGTCGCTGTCCTCCAGGAAAACCCAGGGCCGCAAAAGGCAATACTGAGGAACGCTACCTATTGTCTTAGCGCAGCAGATCTTCGAGTGCTGAGGAAAGCGCTGTTTTCTCGTCGCGGTATTTCACGATTACTGGTGTGGTGACGCTCAATCCCCACTCCTGCCCTTTACCCTTGGTGACGGAGCGGGACCCAGGAACTACGACAGCTCCCTCGGGAATCACCAGCGGCGACTCGTCTGAAGCTTTGTAGACTTCACCCTTGACCAAGTCATAAACCGGGGTTCCGCGCGTTAGGATCGTTCCAGCCGCCAGCACAGCCCGCTGGCGCACCACTGTGCCCTCGTAGACTCCAGTGTTGCCGCCAACCAGACAGTCGTCCTCGATGATGACTGGCGATGCATTTACCGGTTCCAGCACTCCGCCAATCTGTGCTGCCGCACTCAGATGCACGCGCTTGCCGATCTGCGCACAACTGCCTACCAACGCATGGGAATCTACCATTGTCCCTTCGTCCACATATGCGCCGACATTCACGTAGGCTGGCGGCATCACGACGACGCCCTTCGATACATACGCGCCAGCCCTTACGCTTGATCCTCCGGGTACTACTCGCACACCGTCGGAAGCTGAGAACCGCCGCGCAGGATACGTGGCCTTGTCTACGAACGAGAGGCTTTCTCCGCAGCCCATCTCGGCCAATTGTCCCAAGCGAAAGCCCAGCAATATTCCGCGTTTCACCCAGGCATTTACCCTCCAGCCAAGGGGCAGGGAAGCGTTCGGCTCCGCCGATCGCAAGGTTCCGGCCTCAAGTGCTGTTCGCAGTTCCAGAAATGCTGCTTCGGCGTCTTTATTGCCAACTGCTTCAGCGCCTTGCGCGAAAAAATGCTCAATTCGTTCCTGTAATGTCCCGTTCAAAGCCACAGAACCTTTCTCTTGTTGTTTGTTGGAAAAACTAGAACATCCGCAGATCTTCGCCCGTCGGTCCTACTCCGGCAAATAGCCCCAGTTCACCTATGATTCGTTCCAGCTTGCGTCGTGTGGATTCTGTTACCGGAACCATGGGAAGGCGGAGCACATCCTCTCCACGACCCAGCATAGCTAGCACAGCTTTCACTGGAGCAGGGCTCGGCTCCCAGAAGTGTGCCTGCATCAAACGGAAGAACTGGCGGTTGATGCGCCGTGCTGTAACCCAATCATTATCAAGGGCTGACCGAACCATCCGTGCCATCTGTGCAGGAACTGCATTCGATGCCACAGAGACCAATCCACTGCCACCCAGCGCCATCACAGGCAGCGCCAAACTGTCATCGCCGGCGAGCACTTTGAAGTGCCGTGGTACTGTCGTGATCAGTTCCGTGATCTGAGCAATGTTGCCGCTCGACTCCTTCACCCCGATAATGTTCTTGATCTCCGCCAACCGCAGAACAGTCGCAGGTTCGAGATTTGTGCCCGTTCGAGAAGGAATGTTGTAGAGCAGAATCGGTAGCTCTACTGCCTCGGCAATTGCCTTGAAGTGCTGATACTGCCCTTCCTGCCCTGGCTTGTTGTAGAAGGGGTTCGCGGTCAGGATGCCGGTCAATCCATGAATCTTAGCTAGCTTCCGCGCCCGTGCCACAGCCTCGTGCGTCGCGTTGTGCGTGCATCCGGCAAAGACGGGAACCCTGCCAGATGTGGCTCCAACGACGATCTCAACAACCCGCAGCCACTCCTGCTCTGTCAGGGTCGCGGCTTCGCCCGTCGTGCCGCATGGCACCAGGAACTCAATCCCGCTCTCAATTTGCCAGTTGACCAGCGCATGAAGCGCAGATTCAGCCACACTGCCATCTCTTCGGAAAGGAGTGACCAGTGCGGTCCCACAGCCCATCAGTTCCATAATGATTCAAAGTTTAGCATCGGTCATGCGGTGAATAATTGCACTGGCCGACGCTAGACCCATTCACCCTTTCGCATCAGCGGCTCGGCGGTTCCATCCGCACGAATGCCATCTACATCCATTGATCCTGAGCCGATCATCCAGTCCACGTGGATCAGACTGGAGTTTGCGCCATGAGCAGCCAATTCGTCGGTGCTCATTTTATCGCCACCGATTAGACAGGTTGAATATGCCTGACCCAGAGCAATGTGGCTCGCAGCATTCTCATCGAACAGCGTGTTCCAGTAGAGCAGGCCGCTCTGAGCAATTGGTGAGCCATGCGGCACCAGAGCTACCTCGCCTAGCCTGCGCGCCCCATCGTCCGCGCTGATTAGGCGATTCAACGCATC
Source organism: Edaphobacter acidisoli (assembly GCF_014642855.1). Lineage (NCBI taxonomy): Bacteria > Pseudomonadati > Acidobacteriota > Terriglobia > Terriglobales > Acidobacteriaceae > Edaphobacter > Edaphobacter acidisoli. Next base: position 348,505 of record NZ_BMJB01000002.1, read on the forward strand.
TTCTCCTGCTGTGGCCGTTGCTTCGACGATCTTTCCATTTTCAAATCGCACGACAATGTTTTCAATCAATGTTCCCTGGTGCGAGAGCGGCTTCGACGCGCGCACTCTGCCGTTCACGCGGTCTTTATGCGGAGTTGTAAAGCACTCCTCGGTAGGAATGTTTGGCTGGCAATAAACTCCGTTTCCGGCAGTCGTGCCACCCCCAGCCCATAGATGGTCATCCGCAAGCCCAACCGTAAGATCTGTGGCACCATCTTGCGATTTAAAGTGCAGCGCCGAATAGCGTTTCGCATTCAGCATCTCGACGCGTTTCTTCAGACGTTCGCCGTGTGTACGCCACTCAGCGACAGGATCGTCAACAGCAATGCGCGATGATACAAAAATGGCATCCCAGAGCTTTGCCATGGCAATGTTTTCGGGATCGTTTGGGAACACGAGCTTTGCCCACTCCGGAGTCGCGCAGGCCACAATTGTCCAATTGATCTCGTGACGCGTGATGAGTTCCATCGCGGGCTTGCTCGCCTTCGACATCGCTACATTTGCGCGTGCAACTTTCGCCGGGTCTTGCTTTGAGAGAAGCGCTGGATTCGCGCCAGCAATCGCCAGTCGCGCCGCTCCGCTTCTGAAGCCGTTGGCAATACCGTCCTGCAACCACACGGGAGCGAAATCAAAGCTCGCATCCTGTGCATGCTCGTAACGCGCGAGCACGCTAGGATCGTCTGAATAGAATGTCGTCACCAGCAGCGCTCCAGCCTTGTACGCGTGCCCAGTAATGCGCCGTACCAGCGGCAGCGCTTCGATGGGGGCAGACATAATCAGTTCTTGCCCCGAGCGCAAACCCAGGCCAACTTTCACTGCAACTTCGGCTAGTCGATCCAGCTTCTCTTCGAAGGTCAACTCGGCAAACTTCGTCTTTATCGCGACTGCTTCCATTACGCTCATGTTCAGGTCCCCTTCGCGCTACATTTGAGCAAATACGTCGCGGAAGTCGTAGCATCCTGTCCGCGTCGCGAGCCACTCTGCTGCGCGCACCGCACCTTCAGCAAAGCCGCGCCGCGAAAACGCCTCATGTGTCAACACTAACTTGTCTGCTCCGCTTCTAGCGTTCAGCGTATGCAGACCCATCACGTCTCCCTCGCGTTTTGCAGTAATCGGTACCTTGCCGCCTGTAGCCGATTCAACCGCCTCAGCAAGACTAATGGCTGTTCCTGACGGCGAATCAAGTTTGCCCACATGGTGCGATTCGTCGATAGAAAATGTGTACCCCGCGCTCTTAAGCGCCTCGCCCATCCTTTGAGCCAGTTGCAGCATGACCTGTACGCCGACGGAGAAGTTCGTTCCATAAAGCAGGCCAGCATGTTTACGCTCAGCCAAGCCGCGCATGTCGGCAAGATGCGAGTACCATCCCGTCGTGCCTACCACCATCTTCGCACCTGTCGCCAGGCAAGCGCGCATGTTGTGTATCACACCTTCGGGCGTTGTGAAGTCGATGACTACGTCGAACCCAGCCACAAATGGGGGAGTCAACGCCCTTGCTCCGGCATTCTCCTTGGCATCCAGCACACTGACGCTGTGGCCTCGCTCCCGAGCAATCTCGGCGACCAGCTTCCCCGTCTTGCCCATTCCAAGGATCAGTACCCGCATGGTTCGCCTTTCTATGCCTTGCCTGCCACCTGCATCCTTGCCGTAACGTCGAAGACCTTCTCGTCGGGGTCGGTGAAGAACTCTTTATGCAAACTCCTCACGGCTTCTTCCACGTCTTGTTCGTCGATCATAAAGCTCATGTTGATCTCGCTGGCCCCCTGCGAGATCATCCTCAGATTGACATGCCTTACCGCACCGAACACCCGGCCCGCGATGCCATTGTGACCACGAATATCCTCGCCTACCATGCAGATCAGAGCTTTGTTGCCCTCCATCTTTACATCGGCAATCTTGCCTAGCTCCTCGCAAATCTCAGGGAGTCGTTGCGTTGAGTCTACTGATAGCGAGATGCTTACCTCGCTGGTCGAGACCATGTCGATAGCGCATTTGTATTTGTCGAAGACATCGAAGACAGACTTCAGGTAGCCGTGCGTCATCAGCATCCGGCTGGCAACAATATCGATGATCGTCAGCCGCTTCTTCGCGGCAATACTCTTGAACGGGCTCGCGCACTTCACCGGTGTCGCCGTAATCTTCGTGCCTTCGTTCTCCGCATTACGCGAGTTCAGTACCCATACGGGTATGTTTTTCTGCACTGCTGGCAAGATTGTTGCCGGATGCAACACTTTCGCGCCAAAGTAGGCAAGCTCAGCCGCCTCCTCGAAACTGATCGTCTTCACCCGCAGCGCGTCTGGGCAAATGCGAGGATCGGTAGTCATGATGCCGTTCACATCAGTCCAGATCTCAATCGCTCCAGCGTGCAATCCGCCACCAACCAGCGCTGCAGTGTAGTCACTGCCGCCACGACCCAGTGTTGTCGTAATGCCGTCTGCGTTTGAGCCAATGAAGCCGCCCATCACTGGGGTCTTTCCCTCGGCAATCAGAGGCAGTACATGCTCGTGTAGCTTTGCCTCGATCGCAACCTCTTGGGGAGCAGCCTTACCGTAGGTTGAGTCCGTAATGATGCACATGCGCGCATCCACGTGTGCGCCATCCAATCCGCGCTGCTCAAACGCTGCCGCAACCATCCGACTTGAAAGTCGCTCGCCGAAGCTAACAACTAGATCGTTTGTCCGAGCCGTTAGTTCCCCAACCGCCGCGATGCCGCGCAGCAGATCATCCAGCGCATCGAACTCCAGATGAATTGTAGGATGCAGACGCGACGCGCGCTCCTCATCCAGCAGATCCGCGGCTGTGTCGATGTGCCGGTGCCGCAGCCGCGCACTGATGGCCAAAGCCCCAGCCTTATCGTCGCGTCCAGCGGCAGCCGCAGCTGCAATCAGATGGTCGGTGACCTTCGCCATAGCTGAGACGACTACCACCGCATTCAATCCGCGCTTACGTCGCCCAGCAACAATCGCGGCTGTGCGCTCCATGGCAACGGCGTCTTCGACGGATGTGCCGCCGAATTTCATCACTACTAGATTCTCTCTCGCGATGCTCAAGCCATCACCGCCTGTAGCTTCGCTTCTGTATTCACAGGCACGCCCAGCTTGTTCAACTGCCCAGTCCGCGCTAGTACTTCGGCATTCAGCAGGGCAGCCCCAGCTGCTCCGCGGATTGTGTTGTGCGAGAGCACGACAAACTTCCAGTCCAGCAGGCTGCACTCACGCAGCCGCCCGACGGTAGCGGTCATGCCGCGCCCACGCATCCTGTCCAGTCGCGGCTGAGGACGATCGACCGCGTCATCATACTCAACTGGCTGGTCAGGGGCCGTAGGCAGGTGTTGTCCTGACAGCGGTGCAAACTCACGCCAAGCCGCAAGTATTTCTTCACGCGTCGCCTTTTTGCGCAGCTTCACACTCACACACTCTGTATGCCCATCTTCCACGGCCACTCTGTTGCAGTGTGCGCTCACCTTCGCGTCGAGCATCTTGATGGAACTGCCGTCGACTTTGCCCAGCAGTTTGCCCACCTCTTCCTGCATCTTCTCTTCTTCGTTCTTGATAAATGGAACAACATTGCCCAGAATGTCCAGTGACGGCACGCCCGGATAGCCTGCCCCGCTGACTGCTTGCATCGTAGAGACAAACAGTCCCTCAATCCCAAAGCGCTCCTCGAGTGGCTTCAGCGCCAGCACAAGACCGATCGCACTGCAATTCGGATTCGTGACGATATACCCGCCGCGCTGTTTCCGCCAGCTCTGTGCGTTAATCAAAGCCAAGTGGTCTGCGTTCACCTCGGGTACCACGAGCGGTACATCTGCGGCCATACGGAACGCACTCGAGTTCGAGATGACTGCGCAGCCTGCGGCAGCAAACTTCGGCTCCAACTCGCGCGCAATATCTGCGTCGAGAGCGGCAAAGATAATCTTCGGTAACTCGCCCGTGCATCCTTCGGGCACATTCGGCTGCACTGTCATGGCGGCAATATGCTTCGGCAGCGGAGTGTCCAGTTTCCACTTGCAGGCTTCGCCATACGCTTTGCCGGCACTGCGATCGCTCGCCGCCAGCCACGCAATCTCAAACCACGGGTGATTGCTCAGAAGTTGAATGAAACGCTGTCCGACCATGCCGGTAGCGCCAAGAATCCCAACCTTACGCCGTTCCATATCTTTTAAGAATAACCGACCCACCCGAAACAGTCACATCCCTAGATCATGGCGCTGCGAATGATTCGCTATTCAATCTGGGCAGGGCCTAGAGGTTTTCGCAGCTTATGTTTAGCGATATCGTCGATGAGTTATCTTGTGCCCACCGCCTGCCCACACCAACAGTGCCACTATCAAGTGGATCACAAACCACAGGCTCAGTCCCTGATCGACGTAAATCAGAAACATTATCAGCACTCTGGGTAGAAATATGCCGAACAGCAGCGGAATGATGCCGTGAAGATGGAAGGGAACCAATCCGCCTTGAAACCAGGCAACGATCAATGCAATGCGAGGCAGAAATAGTGCAAATACCAAGAACCAAAGCGGCAGTTGATGCGTTGCGAGCGAGAGCGAGATCGTAAATTGTCGCTCTACCAGGCCAAGAAACGCTGTTCCGCTGCTCAGAAGTGCCGCAACCATCATACGAATCTCCTTACTTCATCAAATAAGTAAAGTCCGCTTTCGTGGTCTTCTGAGGAGCGACCGTGACCGTCATCGTCTGCTCGCCCAGCTTTTCGTGAACTGCTGCCAAAGTATACGTCCCCGCCGGCAGCCCTTTGATCTCAAAATGCCCATCAGCATCCGACACTGCATAATAAGGCGTCGCAGACACATTGATGAACGCGTTCATCCAAGGGTGATTGTTGCAGCGTACCGGCATCATCGCCTCGGGTTTGTCGAAGATTTTGCTGTCGGGCACTCCGTTCGCTCCCTGGGATATGTCTACAGTGGAATTGCCCTGCACATTCGGCATGATGTGGATGTTGTGCATGGTTCCGTCGGAGTTCTTGAACTCAACTGGCTCACCCTGCATCACTGCGATTACGTGAGGAACATATTTGCAGCCAATCTGGTCCAGCACCACAGGTACTGTGTTCGTTGCAGGCTGGGCCATCGCGGCTGCCGGGCCATCCTTGATGTAGATATAGACATTGGCCAGCTTGCCATCGTGGACTACGTATTGTTCGGCATAATTGTCGCCGCCCGTCATCGCACACACCGGATCCTGACTCATGTCAATCTTTAGCCGCTCCGGTGGTTTGCCCGTAAAGTGGATAGTTCCGCTTAGCGAGCCCAGAGTAGCTGGATCCAGTGGCGCAATTGCTTCAGATGCCTGCTGGGCCGGCTTGACGTTTTCTGTGGCTGGATTGCCAGCTTTCTTCTTGCATCCCGCGAACCCAAACACCATGCCTGCTGCTACAACCCAGCCCAGATACCGCTTCATCACCACTCCTGTTCTCTGTGTTAATCAACCCATCGCCGCAATAACTGCATCGGCGAACTCCTTCGTTCCGCTTGTGCCGCCGACATCCTTCGTCAGCGTCTTGCCCTCGCGGTAAACCTGCTCCAGTGCCGTCTGAATCTTCTCTGCCGTTGGCCCTTCGTTAATGTGATGCAGCATCAACACTGCACTTTGCAGAAGGGCAGTGGGGTTGGCGAGATTCTTCCCCGCAATGTCGGGGGCCGATCCATGCACTGCCTCAAAGATCGCGCATTCTGTCCCCAGGTTTGCTCCCGGAACCAGTCCCAGTCCACCCACAAACGCGCTGCACAGGTCGCTGATGATGTCGCCGTACAGGTTTTCTGTCAGAAGAATGTCGTACTGGTAAGGATTCATCACCAACTGCATACAGGCATTGTCCACAATATGCTCGGCATACAGTATCTCCGGGAAGCCTTCGGCTACTGCTCGACAGCAGCGCAGAAATAGCCCATCCGACAGCTTCATGATGTTCGCCTTGTGGATTGAGTGAACCTTCCTGCGGCCATGTTTGCGCGCATAGTCAAACGCAAACTGCGCAATCCTTGTCGAGCCTTTCTCCGTGATGATCTTCAACGCCTGCACCACGCCCGGCACGACTACATGTTCAAGGCCTGCATATAGGTCCTCCATGTTCTCGCGCACGATAATCAGGTCAATATCTGGATACTTCGTCTTCAACCCTGGCAGGCTCTTCACGGGGCGAAAGTTCGCAAACAGTTCAAATTTCTGCCGCAGCGTCACGTTGATGGAGGTGAACCCGCCTCCCACTGGCGTCGTCACCGGCCCCTTTAGCGCTACGCGCGTTGCTTCAATCGACTCGTATAGCGCCTTTGGGATGTATTCGCCTGTCTTTTCGAATGCCTCCGCACCCGCATTATGAGTGTGCCATTCGAACTTCACCCTAGTGGCCGCGCCTGCGGTTTCCACAATCTTAACTACTGCACCTGAAACCTCAGGCCCTATCCCATCGCCGGGAATCAACGTAATTTTGTGTGTCGTCATCGTTGCCTTTACTGCTACTTTCGCTTCTTCGTATCTTTGCCGCCGTTCAGTAACTCTTCCAACTCGGCCTTGAACTCGCGCACATCTTTGAAGTCGCGATACACGCTTGCAAACCGTATATAAGCCACCGTGTCAATGCTCTTAAGTCGCGTCATAATCAGTTCGCCAACCTCGCTTGTCGAGCGCTCACGCTCCGGCGAATCGACCACGAAAGCTTCTGTTTCATCGACGATCTGTTCGAGCTTCACGGCAGAAACGGGCCGTTTCTCACATGCATGAAGCAGTCCGCTCAGCACCTTCTGTCGATCAAACTTCTCCCGTCGCCCATCCTTCTTCACCACCATGTACGGAATTTCGTCGATTCGTTCGTAAGTGGTAAACCGCTTGTTGCAACCCTCGCACTCGCGCCGTCTGCGGATTGAATCCGCTTCTTTGCTCTCGCGTGAGTCAACCACTCGATCCTGGGTGAAACCACAGTAGGGACATTTCATGGGGGCTAGTTTGATTCTAGCAGCGCACTATCCACCTGGCGTCGAAGCACCACCGCGTCAAATACCGCGCCAGCCACAATTGCCAGCCAATATGCAACGATGTTACGCACAGAAAAGTACCGTCCCAAGAGGATGATTCCCGGCAGGCTGACGCGAAATGTATCAAGCCATGCCACGTGGTACAGCCTCGAAAGCTCGGTTACGGTCGCAATCGCCCCGGAGGTCAAGGCCAATCTGGTTACGTTGCTCTGTGGCCAAGCCAGCGCAAGTACCCAGTAAATCATCGCCGCCCATAGTGCTGATCCGGCATATTTCACCACAATCCATGGCAATCCTAGCGGAGCAAATCTTGCCGTAAGGCCTGCAATGGCTGTCAGGAAGGACACGATCAGATAGATTAACCTTCGATGTCGCGAGAGGTTTTTCTGCATCACGCAAATATCTTCTCAGTTGGAGGTCAGTATCGCCAGCTTGTTGTATCGGCGCCCGGTGGAGCCGTCTTCAGCATGTGCTCGGTCATCAGCGGCAGAACCCGCTGCGCCCAGGTAGCGGAGTTCTCCTGCATCGTATATTCGGTCGGTCCACCGGTGTAGCAATGTGGCTCGCCCGGCCCATATTGAAACGTTGCGTCCGAATGAGGGTTCCGCGTGTCTTCCAGCGTCTTCTGCAAGAGATGGACAGCGTTATTTAGAAAGTAGGTGTCGCCATCGCCTACAGCCAGGTGCAGCTTACCCTCGAGCTTCGGGCCTAGGGTCGGCCAATCCTTTTGCAGGATTGCCGTCAGATCGTAGTGATCGTGCCAGTACTCAACCACTTGTTTATTGATCGTGCCCATTAGTGGATCGATGACCTCGGCAGGATAGCCATCAGGACCAACTGGCGAGAAGACCGCTTGCCAGATATCCCATTGCTCGGTGGAGCGTCCGTGCGTGCCTAGCACATATTCAAAACGATACTCAGGCCTGGTGTTGGCAATGATACTGCCATCTGGCTTGCGATCAGCTGCAATAGGAATCTTCCCGAACGACCCCTGCCGATAAAATGCGTTGGAGTCGTCATACAAATCGACATTCTGGTACGCGTGGAAATCGACCGGATCGGGGCAGGCTGTATATGTTCCGTTATAGCTGTCCGGGTAAAAAATCTGTGTAGCCAGCGATTCCCACCCCCCCGTCGAACCGCCATAAGTTGCCCGCGCCCAACCTTGTCCGATGCCACGATATGTCTTCTCTATATATGGAATCAGTTCATCATTAATAGCTGAGCCATAAGGTCCCACGTTGGCAGAATCGACTGCATACGAGTCGTCATAGTACGGATTAGCGTGCTGCACGTAAAGGATAATGACCCGCGGTAGCCTTCCTGAAACCCAATCCTGATAGAACTTATAGCCGTACTGCTCGCGCATCTTTTCCCGTCCTTGTGCGCCAGGCTTTGGTGGAGTGGTAAGAAATGGTAGTGGCGCGCCAAAACCTGCATGGTAGTGATCCTGGTACACCACTAGTGGGTAGTGTGCGTTCGGATGTTCGTCGAACCCATCTGGTAGTAATACCCAGGCGCCTAGGTACATATCGCGTCCCCAGAACTTACTGAGCTTCCCGCTCTTGAATCGGACGTACTTTAGCCACTTTGCTGCTGGACTCGTCGCGGCGATGTGCTCTGGATCCTCGTCGGTGCCCGCAATCGTCGGAATCACCTTGTCGAGCGTGACCCGGATTGGCGTGCTTGACTTCGGGTCAATATGCAGTTTGACCGGTGCGTTGTATGGATTGCCCGGCTTCGAATACCAATGCTGCCCTTCGCCCTTGTCCGGCGGCAGCCAAAGATTGCGTCCATCCTCTAGATGAAACTGCTCGTAGACGTTGAAGACTGCCTGCACAAGATAGTCACCAGCCGGAACTGCCGCGAGGTTTTCGAGCGGATAGCCGACTGTCCTCTCGTCAATAACAATCGGCTGGTTCGGCGAAGCTCCATCCACATCCACGCCAAACCCCTGTGCCGACCAGTAATCCTCATTCAACTGGAATCGTGGCTCTTCTTCAGCATGATGCCCCTGTGGCTTCGCATCGGGCTTCGTCATGACCAGAATCAGATGTCCGTGCAGCGGAGTCTTAGAGGGGACTGTCACTTCAATTCGAAGTTGAGCTTGTGCTATGAATGTGATGGGAAAAAATAAAGCGGCTGCGAGAAAAGCAGATCGGTGCATGAGCGAATCAGCTCCTTGCTTGGTATCAGTACCCGCGCCAGTGTAAACGACTAGACGACGGGAGAAGAGGATTTCAATGTATTCATGAGTTTTGTGGATGACTTGATGAAGCCGTGAGATGAAATAGCGATGGCAGCGCATAATAAAGGCAATGGCACTTCGCTCTGGTTTCGTCTCCATCATCGGCCGTCCCAACGCGGGCAAGTCTACGCTGCTGAACGCTCTGCTTGGCCAGAAGCTGGCCATCGTCACTCATAAACCGCAGACGACCCGTACCCGCATCCATGGGGTGCTAGAAGTTCGACTGAAGAAGAACACAAAAGACGAACCTGGTCATCCGGCCGCGCAGATTGTCCTGGTGGACACGCCTGGCGTACATAAACCCACAACACAACTAGACCGCCGTATGATGCAGGAGGTGCATGATGCACTGGAATCACGCGATGCCGTGCTGTTTCTAGTAGATGTTACGCACCGGTTGGCAAAGAAATCAGCGAGCGGTGAGGCAAAAGCCACAGGCAGGATGTCCATGTCGCAAGCGGAAGACGACTTTGCCCTCTCACTCGTGAAGAAGCTGGAATGCCCGGTCATTCTTGTGCTTAACAAAATCGACGCAGTCAAAAAAGAAGAAATGCTGCCGCTTATTGCGCATTGGAGTGCTTTGCACACCTTTGCCGATGTGATTCCAATCTCCGCTCGAAAGAAGCAAGGGCTGGGCTTATTGCTTGAAAAGATCGTTGGGCAGCTGAAGGAGGGTCAGCGATACTTTCCGAAACATCAACTGACCGATCAACCTGAGCGCTTTCTGGTTGCCGAGATCATCCGTGAAAAGATTCTGCTGTTGACAGGCGAAGAAGTTCCTTATGCAACAGCGGTCGTAATCGAACGTTATGAGGAACCGTCCTCACTAAAGAAGTCACGTGATGGAAAGCTGCCAGTTACTAAGATATCCGCAGCAATTTACTGCGAGCGAGTTGGTCAGAAGGCGATTTTGATTGGCAAGAGCGGCGAAATGCTGAAGCGCATCGGAACTGCAGCGCGTAAGGAGATCGAAGAGCTGCTGGGCACGCGCGTATTCTTGGAACTCTTTGTCAAAGTACAAGAGGAGTGGCGTTCGAATCGCGTCTTCGTCGAAGACCTTGATTGGAGGCGGCAGCTTGAACAGATCGCAGCTAAGCAGGCGGAAGAGGAGTAGTCCCTACTCCTTCACGCTAACTCCAAGTGCCTTCATCTTACGGTAAAGATGGCTGCGCTCAAGCCCAAGACCTTCCGCGGTACGGCTGACGTTGCCGTGGTTCTCATCAAGTTTCTTCAGAATGTAGTCCCGCTCATAAGCCTCGCGCGCCTCAAGCAAGCTTGAGAATTCCTCATTGCTGCGCCCCGATTCGGGCGATTTTTGACTGCGATAAACAAGCATTGGTAAGTGTTTGCGCTCAATACGCTGAGCCTTCGGATTAAGGATAACGACTCGTTCAATAAGGTTCCGCAGTTCACGCACATTGCCAGGCCAGTGATACTGTTTAAGTGCGGCCAGCGCGTCTTCGCTCATCTCCACATGGGGTCTTCCATATTGTTGGCCAAATTGCTGCAGGAACTCCTTCACCAGTAGAGGAATGTCTTCTCTGCGGTCACGCAATGGCGGAACATAAAACGGAATCACGTTGAGTCGATAGAAGAGATCTTCGCGGAAGTTGCCACGTGCGATCTCTTCTTCAAGGTTTTTGTTAGTTGCAGCAATCACCCGTACATCGACGTGAACAGGATTCGAAGCTCCGACAGGAAGGAAGCGCTGCTCGTCGAGCGTACGCAATACCTTGGCCTGAGTCTTCAGACTCATGTCGCCGACCTCATCCAGAAAGAGGGTTCCACCGTCGGCGCGCTCAAAAGTACCACGTTTTTCCTGCGGCCCTCCAGGGCCTGAAGGACCAGCGCCGTGGCGGAAGCCGAAGAGCTCGCTCTCGATGTAATCTTCTGGAATTGCAGCGCAATTGAGTTCAACAAAGGATCGGTCTTTGCGCAGGCTCTCGGCGTGCATGGTACGGCCAATAAGTTCTTTACCTGTGCCAGATTCGCCAAAGATTAATACGCGGCCGTTCGTTGGTGCCATCAACTTAATCTGCTGACGCAATGCCTTCATCGCAACGCTCTGGCCTGTAACACTTGCCCGCGCAGTAAACTGACGAGCGAATTCCTGGTTGTCCTCACGCATCTGGCGCGCTTTCATTGCATTTCTCAGGACAATCAGAGTGCGGTCCAGCGAGAGAGGCTTTTCGAGAAAGTCATATGCGCCAAGTTTGGTCGCTCGTACCGCAGATTCAATAGTTCCATGACCACTGATCATGATGACTTCAGGGATATTCATCGGTTCCAGTTGACGAATATCGTTAAGCGCATCGAGGCCATCGCGATCAGGGAGCCAGATGTCGAGCAACACCACGTCATATGTTGCGTCGCGCAGCAATTCCAATGCTTCGCCTGCTGTAGCGCTTGTTGTGACCAGATAGCCTTCCTCGCGGAGAATACTTTCGAGCGATTCGCGTATCTCGGCTTCGTCATCCACGATCAGAACGTGGTTCAAGGCGCTCCTCCATTGCTGTTCGCAGCAGCAAGAGGCTCGGTGCCCGATTCAATGCTGCTGGCAGTCTTGAGTTCGATGATGAATCTGGCACCAACAGGATCGTTCTGTTCGGCACGGACCGTACCTTGGTGCTCTTGAATAATTTTTGCGGCAATAGCAAGGCCCAAACCGGTGCCACGTTGCTTGGTCGAGAAGTACGGAAGAAAGAGCCTTTCACGCATTTCATCGGTCAGTCCCGAACCGGTATCAGCAATCGTGAGTTCGACGATGTTGTTTTCCAGCAACATCGTCGATATGGTCAACTCGCGCAACAGGCTCTGCTGCATGGCTTCAGCAGCGTTGTCAATTAGATTGCCGAGCGCTCGTTTGAGTGCTTCCGGGTCCGCCATGACGAGCGGAAGGTCAGATTCCATCTTTCGAATAATTCGAATGGTTGTCATGCGGCCAGCGAAGAGTGCAAGCGAGTTCTCGACGATAGTATTCAGATCGGCTGGCCTTGGTTGCGCTGTAGGAAACTCAGCAAGCGCAGCGAACTGATCAACAAGAGAGCGCATGCTTTCAACCGACGAAGTAATAACTTCGCTACAACGGCGGATGATCACGGTCGATTGCGATGGTATTTCATGTTCGACGAGTACATTGCCCAGGCGGTCGATGTGCCTGCGGATCTGCTCCGCGCTGAGGCTGATCGGCGTGAGCGGGTTCTTGATCTCATGCGCCACACGGCGCGCGACCTCTTTCCAGGCAGACTGCTTTTGTGCTCGCAAAAGCTCGGTAGCGTTCTCGATCACGAGCACGTAACCACGATGCATCCTGTCAGCAATTGTCGGCATTTCTAAAAGCGCTACCGTTGCCAGCAGGTTTATTGCGCCACTAAATCTGTCATGCGCAATGCTGGAAACTTCAATCTCGTTTGATGCCGATCCCATACGATGGCTGCGTTTTATGAGCCGGTCGAGCACTTCAACAACTTCTTGAGGAAAAACCTCTTCCATCAGACGGCCAATGAAAGGGCGTTGGCCGCCAGGATCAATCATTTCAATCAGGGCACGGTTAGCGAGGATGATGCGCCGTTCTGAATCGAGTGTGGCTACCCCGTTGGGGATTGTTTCAAGCATCGTTTCCAGTTCACTGCGACGGGCTTCGAGCGCGGTGTTCGCAGCGCTGAGCTGTACTGTTGAGTGCTCAACCGCGCGACGGCTGCCTTCGAGGTCCGCAGCCATGTGGTTAAAGCTGCGGACAAGCTCTCCCAGCTCCTCGGTGGCGCTTTCACCGACGCGATGAGCATAATCGCCTGAGGCAATCGCCTCCATTGCGTCAGCAAGAGCTTCGACGGGCTTGGTGACCTGCTTTGAAAGATGGAGCGCCAGCCAACTAGAAGCGAACAACGCAAGGCAGGTCATCATCAGCAGAAGCAGCATATACAGGTTTCTAATCTGATTGCGGCTACGATAGACAGTCCAGTAAGACTCCGCAGATGTGCGAAGAGAAGCCATTGTGGACGACATGCCATAGGGCATGGGGAGACCAACTACGATGGTCTCGCCGGATTTGAGAGTTGTTGCACCGAGCGCATAGTCTGTTGTTCCAATACTGAAGATTGGTTCGTCAGAGCGTTTGGCTGTAGCGAGGATGGCAGCATCTGTGGGGCCGTCCTGCAACTCATGCCGCGCTGCATTTTCGCCGTTTCTGCCTACACCAGGCTCCGTCAGCCACGGCTTGATCTGTGCGGCAACTCCATCGCGCAGGGGCATCTGGAACGATACGAGTGGAGAGCCATCACTGTAGACGATGGCAAAACCATTTTGAAGCGTAATTTCATGCCCGCGTAGAACGCTATAAATCGCATCCCGGCGTTGCGAATTGTTAGGTACCTCGTTTGTAGCGGGCAGACTGGTAGCGATGGAGTCAGCCTCGGCCCGCGCATTGGCAGTGGTGTACTGTGCCAGATCTACCGCCATACTGTTACTGGCATCTCGCATCTGAGTCACTGGCTGTGAGAACCAGCGATCCACGGCTCGGTTCATCAGGCCATAGCTGAAGAAGGCCATGAACGAGATAGGCAGCAGGCTTACGAGGATCGCCCCGACCAGCATTCGCGTACGGAGGCGAGTTCCCATGACACGGCTGCGTTGTTCTGCATAGAGCTTGAGCACATTGCGCGCAAGCAGAATGAGGACTGTGACGAACAAAAGAAACGCCACGATTGAGAGTCCTGTAAAGACAAAGATCTGCTCAGTCGTGGCGGGATTTAGAAATTTGAGGTTGAAAGCCTGGAGTGCAACTAGTGCCGAAAGTAACACGAGAAGGCATGTTCCAAGAGCGATGATCCATAACTTGCGTCGGTTGGTCTCATTCGCCATTGCAGGCCTCTGTGATGCTATTTTAGTCAACCCGCCGTTATTGAACGAGTGTAGAGACCGGTTGCCATTCGCGTCTCTGTGCGGTAGCGACAGCTTCATAGGTTAGTGTGCCGTTGTAAGTATTAACTCCCTCGGCAATTCCCTTATCTTCGCCTATAGCGGTCTTCGCGCCCATACGTGCCAGCTTCAGAACATAGGGAAATGTTGCATTCGTCAGCGCGAGTGTGGATGTATTTGGTACTGCTGCGGGCATGTTGGTTACGCAGTAGTGGACTACGCCGTCGACCTCGAACGAGGGATTGCTGTGAGTTGTGGGATGGGCAGTTTCGATGCACCCACCTTGATCGATCGCAACGTCCACAACAACAGCTCCCTTTTTCATCTTCGACACCATTGCCTTCGTGACAATCTTCGGCGCGGCAGCTCCTGGAATCAACACGCCGCCGATGACCAGGTCAGCTTCACTGACAGCTCGTTCGACGTTGTAACTGTTGGAAGCGACTGTAAAGACGCGACCGTTGAAGATATCGTCGATCTCACGCAGACGGTTCAGGTTTAGGTCAATCAGGGTCACCTTTGCGCCCATGCCCAATGCGATCTTTGCAGCGTTGGTTCCTACAATCCCCCCGCCGATGACGCAGACATTGCCCGGAGGGACGCCTGGGACTCCACCCAGCAACACACCGCGTCCGCCATGCTCTTTCTCTAGATAAGCTGCACCGACCTGAACGCTCATGCGCCCCGCTACCTCGCTCATTGGGGTCAGGAGGGGTAGGGAGCCGGCACGGTCGCGCACTGTTTCGTACGCGATTCCAGTGACTTTCTTGTTCAGTAGGGCCTCAGTCAAATCTGGTACGGGTGCAAGGTGCAGATAGGTGAATAGCACAAGTCCTTCGCGAAAATGTTTGTACTCTGATGTGATGGGTTCTTTAACTTTGACAACCATCTCGGCTAGCCGCCAGACATCATAAGCGGAGCCGACGATCTCCGCGCCAGAAGCCTGGTATTCATCATCGGGCATAGCGGAAAGGGCCCCGGCATTATGTTCAACAAGGACTTTGTGTCCGGCTTCAACTAGCGCCTTGACACCTGCGGGCGTGACGCCTACCCGGCTCTCGTGATCTTTCACTTCCTTGGGCACGCCAATAATCATTGTCTTATTCCTTTCACATCGTTCTTGATTGTATCCATTTGTAAGTTCCTGAGTATTCCGTCTCAAACAGGACTGCGGCATGATTTAGATTGAGCGCATGGCATCCACTTTTGATGTCGCGGCCTCTCGAACGGCGCGAAGCCGCTGGCTGTTAGCCGGTCTCTGGGCTGCAACTATCGCCATCGCCCTTGCCGCCACCTGCGTATTCAATCGCGGCAGTATTGTCAGACCCCTCTTTAATCTTTCCGATTTGGCTGGCCCCACGACCGAAAGCTTACTTGATGGTCATGGACTTATGGTCTGTACAGAGGCAATGGGAACGCCGGGAAATCCTATTTGCTTCCATGCAGCACATATGCCGATGACGGCGCTCGTACTTGCGCTTGGAATCAAGCTGCTGGGCAATCGCTATCTAGCCGTCGCGTATTTCAAGGCTCTTCTTTTGCTCATCCCGATAGAGTTTGCCGTCTATCTAGCTTGGTTGCGCATGCCGGCGGATCGAATGCGACGAATAGCCATGGTGCTGCTCCTTCTTGCACCGTTTACGATGACTGCATTTTTAGCTAGTGTTATCAACCTCGCCGTAGAAGAAGGCTACTCCTACGCCTTTCTTGCTCTCGCTGTGGCGATTCTATTTCTGGCAAAAGAATTGAATACGCCCTTGACGATTCTCTTTGCTCTGGCACTCGACTGCCTTTACCTTTCCAAAAGTTCAATGGCGCCAGCAGCGATGGTCCTCTTGTTTGGCTTCCTGATGATGCAACGCCGTTCGCGGCTGCGGATTATTGCCGTCGTTCTTGCGCTAGCCGCACCGGCGGGGTGGGCGGTCTATCAACACCGTGCCAGTGGGAGATATGCCTTTGGCACTAGTTTGGACGGCATCAATTTCCACAAGGGGAACAATGCGGATTTTCTTGATCGCTATCCGCCTCAGGATGGCGGCACCCTGGATAAGTTTGATCCGGACCTGAATTATGGGCTGTCATTTAAGGATGAGTGGAGCTTTAACGACTACCATTTTCGCGCGGGGATTGACTACGTTCTCCACCATCCCGAGGAAACCATGTTAGGCGACCTGCGTAAGCTGGACGTATTGTTGGTCTCAGTTCGAAAGGTCGGCTCGACAAGGCTGAGTGGGATGAGGTTGCTTTGGGAGACAGCGACACTGGCGTTATTTCGGTTGATTTTGTGGGCGGCAATTGCTTCGGCAATCTTTACAATGTTCACGCCACTCGGCGAGTACGATCCGGCATGGCGACCGATTGCAGGAACATTCCTCGCTTTGGTTGTGGCTTGTGTGTTGCCCTACGTTCTCGGCTTTGCTTTTACCCGGCATGCCAGTGTTTTGATATTTCCCGCTTCACTTTTCTGTTGCCGGATGCTGGCTGTAGCACCAAAGTAGGACGTACTGACCGAACCGTGTGCTAACTGGTTAGATGACGGTGGAGATTCCCGTCTTGCAATGGGATTACACTAGTGGGAGCCTCGTTCTCAGGAAGCGATCTCAGTTACCTATGTCTTCAAACGGTTTTCAGATGCGGTACTCCCGCATACACAATATGCGGTCTCTCTTCAGCCTCTTTTCCAGCGACCTTGCCATTGATCTCGGCACGGCGAATACGCTTGTGTACGCACATGGCAAGGGGATCATCGTCAACGAACCTTCGATCATTGCGGTGAACAAGATTACCAACGAGGTCGAGGCCGTGGGCAAAGAAGCCAAAGACATGCTTGGCCGCACGCCGGGCAACATCGTTGCGATCAAGCCGATGAAGGATGGTGTGATCGCCGACTTCCGCCACACGGAGAAGATGCTGAATTACTTTATCCAGAAGGCGCACAACCGGAAGATGATGGTGCATCCGCGGATAGTCATCGGGGTGCCTTCGGAGATTACGCAGGTGGAGAAGCGGGCCGTGATGGACTCGGCTTACCGGGCCAAGGCTTCGGAGGTGCACCTGGTGGAGCAGGCGATGGTGGCGGCCATCGGCGCGGGGCTTCCGATTACGGAGCCGGGCGGGAATATGGTGGTGGACATCGGCGGCGGGACGACGGATATCGCGGTGATCTCGTTGGCGGGCATCGTCTACTCGCGGTCGGTCCGGATGGCCGGGAACCAGATGGACGAGGCGGTGATGACGTACCTGAAGCGGAAGTACAACCTGCTGATCGGGGAACGCACGGCGGAGCAGATCAAGATTTCGCTGGGGTCGGCGTACCCGCTGGAGAAGCCGATCGAGATGGAGGTCAAGGGGCGGAACCTGATCGAGGGCGTACCCAAGACGATCACGATCGAGGACTCGGAGATCCGGGAGGCGCTTTCGGAGTGCATCTCGACGATCATCAACGCGATCCGGGTGGCGCTGGAGCGGACGCCGCCGGAGCTTTCGGCGGACATCTCGGACCGAGGGATTGTGCTGACGGGTGGCGGGGCGTTGATCAAGAACCTGGACAAGCGGATTCGCGAAGAGACGGGGCTGCCGGTGTCGATTGCCGACGACCCGCTGGCTTCGGTGGTGCTGGGGACCGGGAAGATGCTCTCAGACTTCAACCTGCTGCGGAAGATCTCGATTGACTGAGACCCCTCCCCCTGGTTTTTGTGCAAAGCCTTCATGACATTCGGGTTAGGGTTGGACTTGGGCTGTGCGTCTCGCCGTAAATCATTGATTTTATGGAGAGGCACGGGTTAGCTCCTTGTAAAGTCTTGATTTAAATGAGCAAAGCCCGGCGATTGGCCGGGCTTTCTTGTTTTTTTTCTGTTTCTATTTTAGCGGATTCGATAAAACTAAACCGCCAGGTTTCCGGGATTTATTTGCCGGTTGTTTTGTTGGGCTTGTGGGGATTTGCACAGATTTTGGGGGTTGACACGACTCGCTCAAAGCTCGAAAAAGTTGAGGAATTTCTCGATGAAACATGTTGATAGGAGCGCTCTCCGGTTTTGTTTGGAGCTAGAAGTCCCGGGTCTTGACGACTGCGCCTGCCGTGAAAAGCAGCACCAGTGAGAAAAAGAGACACGCGGCGAGATCGAGCCAATGAAAAGTGCCGGTCAATAGCTGGGTTTGCGGATTGATCGAGGCGGTCGCGCTCATCACGTCGAAGACGTTCCAGCCCCGGAAGGTATGACTGCGATAGCCTAGAAAGATCGCTGTAAGCGAGCAAAGCCCGACCACCGGTGCGGTGAATTCTCCCTCAAATACTTCTGAGATCAACAACCCAAATGTCAGGATTACGAGCCCCGCACCGGTCATCCACGCACCGAACCCCAGTGCCTGCGAGAAGGGATAGGCTTCGCCGACGAGCGACGAAAGTGCCGGAATGAGTAACGCTGAGGCAAGTCCTAGTACAACTGACTGAGCAAAAGCCATAGCGGCGCGGATCAGGAAGAGGTTCATTCGACGTACCGGAAGAGCGAGCGAAAAAGGAGCCACGCCCGTGGCTTTCTCTCGTGCGAGACCTCCCAACGCAAGGACCAGAGCGGCCAATATCCACAAACCCTCGAAAGCGTAGTGGAAAAGCCCGGTCCAGACATAGACGGAATAGAGCAATGGTTTATCGGGAAAGTGCGCGTTGTAGCGTGTGATAAATCCAGGACTGGTGAGCACCGCATAGATCACCAACGATATGAGCAGCACAAGCGCACAAAAGAAGCGTGAACGAGACTCGCGCCATGCCTTCCAAAGGACAACGCGTGAACCGCGTGGAACAAACTGAAGGGAGCGCGAAGAATTAGTAGTCAAGACGATCACCATGAGCCACGGTAGCTGCAAATAAGGCTGCTGTGAGCAGCCACGCCACAAGCAGTGGCAGCCATGGCATGGTGCTCCAGTTCAGTTGCCACGGCCCTGCCATGGTATGTGCAAGATCCAAGTACCTGAACCACGGTGTGCGTCCCAGGTAACGCATGTGCTGCATGTAGGTTTGAATCCATAGATAGGGCGCTCCAAGGAGCGCCAGAGTAAGAATCAGGCTGAGATAGTTGCCTGGGAAGAGCGTGTAACAGAGATTGCCCAAGGCGACTATAAAAACTCCGGCAGCCACCATAAGAGCCGAATGTAAAAGTAGCTGAGAGAGGGAGTAGGTTTGATGAATGACCGCTGAGCCGATAACGACCACGAGCACAGCAAACAGACTCAACGCAATGCTCTCCAGCAGGGCAACTGTCAGACGCGTGAAAAGCCATCGCCTTCGGCTAACCGGAAGACCGAGACTGAATAAAGCTGTTCCGCCATTCCGCTCGCGAACCAACCCACCGAAAGCAAACAGGATGGCAAACAAGGCCCAGACCTGTTGCAGGTAGTTGTTATAGAGATAATGCCAGAGATACCAGCTATATTCGTGAATTCCGAGCGGCATCCACTTCATGTGATAGCCGTGAGGATTTTGCATATCCGCAGTCCACATCCGGACCAGCCAAGCGTGCTGCTCCATGTAAAAGATGCAGATGATGGCCGCCGCAATGAGTCCGGCAACAAAACGTGCACGCGTCTCGATCCAAGCTTTGTAAAAAAGCATACTCATGACCTCGTCTTCACCTTTTCGAGGAAGATCTCCTTCAACGAGATAGGGAGCACATCGATGCTGCCGGCGCGCAACATGCGGACGTGTTCGACGATGGAGTCTATGTTGTGGCTTGCCACAAACGAGGCGGTTCGCCCTTCGAGATGAACCCGTTCAATGCCCGGAAGCCGGAGGTCGCGCTCTTCGATAGCATCAGGAAAGACGGCCTGGATTTGCCGATATTGTTCCTTGATCCGGTCCATGGACGCGTCAAGAACGAGCTTTCCGCGATGGATCATCAGGACGTGATCTGCCACCTGTTCCACTTCCGCGATCTGATGCGATGAAAAGAAGATAGTGGTTCCGTCCGATGCCAGGGACACGACAATCTGCAGGACATCCTCGATAGCGACGGGATCGAGCCCTTCGGTGGGCTCGTCCAGAATCAATAGCTCGCAGCCACGTGCGAAACCAAGAAGCAAGGCGAGTTTCGTCCGCATCCCCTTCGACAACTGTCGGACTTTACGTTCAGGAGGAAGTTCAAACCGCTCCAGAAGATTGGCTTCGAGAGCGTGGTTCCAGTTTGGAAAGAATGATCGTGTGAAGTGAATGATCTGGCTGACGCTCATGTAGTCGTATAGCCGCTTGTCTTCCGCAACAAAGGCCACTTTCTGGCGGATCAAAAGGCTTTCGCGCTCTTTGTCGATGCGGTGGCCGAAGATGCTGCCGGTACCCGATGTCGGGTGGATCATTCCTAGCAACATCTTGATGGTCGAGCTCTTCCCTGCGCCATTCTGGCCGAGAAAGGCGCATACAGAACCGGCCTGAACCGAGAGATTTAAGCCGCGCACAGCCTCCTGATTTCCGTAATTTTTCTTCAAATCGATGGTTTCGATGACTGATGCCATTGCTACCTCCGTTGAACCTCTCCGGCGAGTTCGGCCTCAAAGAGCCGACGAATTTCGCCCTCCGCCAGACCCTGTTTTTTCAATGTGTCAACGAACTCGTGGACCAGTTCCTGCGCGCCACGTATCTCTTCTGCCCTGGACAGGCTTCGCCTGCAGGAAGCTACGAATGCTCCGAGTCCATGGAGTATTTCCAGCACGCCTTCCTGTTCCAGCTCGCGATAGACCTTGATGACGGTATTGGGATTGATGATGAGCGTTTCCGCAAGACTCCGAATGCCTGGCAACTGGTCTCCGGCAGAGATTGCGCCGGTTTCGATTGCATGGCGAATCTGTTCCTTGATTTGAACGTAGATGGGGACGCCGGATGACGGGCTTGGCTTGCGAAACACTGTGCTACATAAATAGCACAGTAGAACTGTCAGAGCAAGCCGAATTGCAACCGCACTGGCTGGCTGGTCCTGAATCAGTTCTCAGTTCTCGGGTATCAGGAAGTGTTGGTGGTCTGCCCTCAGATGGCTGCTGGGATTTGGACCTCGCGGCCGGTGTGGCGGGATTCGTTGGAGGGGATGACGCAGAGGTCGGAGCCGTAGCCTACGTGGACGTTGGAGATGGGGTCGGCGCCGGTGCGGACGCAGTAGACGAAGGCGCGGGTGGCTGCGGTGGTGGGGTCTTCGGCGGTGGTGACTTCGACTGGTTTGCCCGGTCCGCGGTAGGGCATCTCGCCTGCCGGTTGGTAGGACGCGCTGGTGACGACGGCTTTGCCCGCGGCTTTGGTTGGGACGACGTGGGCCTTGTGTTTCGGCTCGTAGAAGAAGGTTGCGTCCATGAGCGTGAGGTTGAGTGAGCCCTTGTCGCCGTAGACCCAGAGCTGGTCGCCCATCTTGGCGTTGTTGGTCATCGAGGTGAAGATGCAGCGGCGGCCGCCGGGGTAAGAGAGCACGGACTGGACGTTGTCGTCGGTCTCGCGGCCGTCGTGCCAGTAGCAGACGGAGCCGGATGCAATCGCCGAGGTGGGTGTGGCGTCGAGGATCCAGTTGGCGATGTCCATGTGGTGGGAGCCGAGCTCGGCGAAGAGGCCGAGGGACCACTCGTTGTAGAGGCGCCAGTTGATGAGGCGTTCGAGTGAGGGGTCGGGCACGGGGCGGCGCCAGTTGTTGTTGCGGTTCCAGTAGGCCATGATGTGCGTGACCTGGCCGATCTCGCCTTGCTTGACGCGCGCTACGGCTGCGCGAATCCACGGGGAGTAGCGGTATTGGTGGCCGATCTGGAAGATGCGCTTGTTGGCTTTGGTGGCTTCGACGATCTTGCGCGCGTCTTCGAGATGGTAGGCCATCGCCTTTTCGCCGTAGACATGGTGGCCGGATTCGAGCGCGGGGATGACGTGGCTGGCGTGCAGACCGAGCGGCGTGGAGACGATGACCGCGTCGAGGTCTTTGCGGTCGAGCAACTGGCGGAAGTCGGAATGGGGCTCGACCTCGTATCCGCAGACTGCGTTCAGTTCGGCGAAGCGCGGCTGGTAGACGTCGGCTGCAGCGACGATCTTGACGCCGGGGACGCGGAGGAAGTTGCGGACGAGTTCTTTGCCGCGGCTGCCGGGGCCGATGATGCCGATGCGGAAGGGCGACGAGTCGGTGGTGCGGGCGATCTGGCGCTCGGCTTCTGCCTCGGTCTTCGATGTGGTTTGGGCGAATGCCTGGGCGAGGGAGTCTGTGGTGAGTGTGGTGGCGGCGACGGCGGCAGAGATGCCACGGACAAATTCACGGCGATCAATCATGAGGCTGGGATCCTTTGTGGAGATTGGGTGTGCGACAGGGATCGCCTGTCCAGTGGATGGCGGTGCAGGTGGTCTGGGTGAAGATGAGTGCTTGAACTTTGGGCATGGTGCTGAGCAGGCGCTGGGACTCTGCGGGGCTCATGACGAAGACTACCGTGGAGAGCGCGTCGCTGTCGGTTGCGCTGGGGTCGATGACGGTGGTTTGGAGCACGCCTTCGACGGGGCGCTCGGTGCGTGGGTCGAAGATGTGGCAGTAGCGGTGGCCGTTTTTGATGAAGAACTTTTGCGTGCAGGCTCCGGTGGAGAGCGACGTATCGCGGAGCTGGATGGTGCCGGCGAGTTTGCCTGGGTGTTGCGGGTCGGGTACGTCTACGGGCCAGCCTGCGGTGCCTGGGATTGCGCCGATGGCGTAGAGCGTGCTGCCGCCGGCGTCGATGAAGGCGGAGGTGACGCCTTGTGCGCGGAGGAGCTTTTCGACGCTTTCGACGGCGAAGCCTTTGCCGATGCTGCCGGGGTCGAGCTCCATTGGTTCGTGTTGGGTGAAGGAGACGCTGCGCGTCTGCGGGTCGAGCGCGATGTGCTGCCAGCCGACTTTATTCTTGAGGGCGTTGAGCTCGGCTTGTGTGGGGACGCGGCCCTGGTGGAAGAAGAAGCCCCAGGCGCGGAGGAGCGGGCCGACGGTGATGTCGAATGCGCCGTTGGAGACGCGGCTCCAGTAGACGGAGCGGGTGAGGAAGCGGAAGGTTTCGGGGTCGGTGGTGACTGGGCCGGAGCCTGCTTCGCGGCTGATGCGGGAGAGCTCGCTGGATGGGCGATAGTTGCTGAGCAGGGCTTCAAGCCGGTCGATCTCGTTGAAGGCCAGGGTCATGTCCTGGTCGGCGGTGGCCTGGTCGGGGGCGTAGAGGTCGATGGTGAAGATGGTGCCCATCGCGGGATGGGTCTGATGGAAGCGCTGGAGCGCGGATTGTGCGGTGAGGGGGGCGCTTGATAGAAGCGCAAGCAGCAGCGCCGGGATGAGTCGCTGTTCGAGTTTTCTACCGCGTGCTGCCAATTCGACCCGCTTCCGCCTTCAGTTGGAAGTACGAACAATTGTACGGAATATGGGGTGGAATGGTCATCCGGCGGCTGGAGTGGAAGGATGATAAGAGTGGTGGCGGAATAAGCAAAATACAGGGGTCTCTCCACTCCGCCGCTTCGCGGCTCCGGTCGAGATGACGTGCTTTTTGGGCGGCTTTCTTCGGGATGGCGGGGTTTGTGCAGCCGCGAGCAAAATGCGGGGGTTCTTCCCATTCGACTTCGCTCAGGGCAGGCTGCTGCGCTCAGAATGACATCGACAGATAAGAGCTGCAGATGTGGATAAACGGTGTTACGCGCTGGCTGGTGGATGGGTGAGGCTGACGTGGATGCGGTCGATGCGGCGGTCTGTGCTGGCGAGGACTTCGAGGCGTAAACCGTCTTCTTCGACGACTTCGCCGGGCAGTGGGATGTGGCCGGCGATTTCGCTGACGAGGCCGCCGAGGGTGGTGGATTCGTAGTGGCCGGAGAGGCGCAGGTCTACAGCTTGTTCGCGGGCAGGTTCGTGGGTCTCTTCGGGCTCGCCGTCGTACTCTTCGGGCGAGTCTGCGGGGTTGCGGGGCGCGTCTTCGTCGGAGGTGTGGATGTGCACGAGCTGGTCGCTGAAGAGGTCGCGCAGGCGTGAGAGCTCGAAGGTGCCGGAGACGATGTAGGAGCCGTCGGGCTGGCGCTCGGGTGTGTCGTCGGGCTCGGACTCGTCGTGCTCGTCGGCGATGTTGCCGACGATGGCTTCGAGGAGGTCTTCGATGGTGACGAGGCCTGCGACGTTGCCGTACTCGTCGATGACGATGCGCATGTGCTGCTTCTCGCGCTGCATCTCGCGGAGCAGCTCGGCGACTTTTTTGGTTTCGGGCACGAAGGCGACGGGACGCTGGATCTCGGCGACGGTGCGGGTGCTGGCTTCGATGTCGAGGACCTGGAGGAGGTCGTGCGCGAAGGCGAGGCCGGTGATGTGGTCGAGCGTGCCGGAGTAGACGGGCACGCGGGAGAAGGCGCTCTCGTTGATTTTCGCGGTGAACTCGCGCAGGGTGAGGGTGCCGGGGACGCTGAAGATTTCGGGGCGCGGGGTCATGACCTCGAGGACGATCTTGTCGCCGAACTCGACGGCGGAACGGACGAGCTCACGGTCGGACTCCTCGAGGATGCCTTCTTCTTCGCCGGCTTCGAGAAGGGCGTCGACGGCTTCGGAGGGGCTGTCTTCGGTGGCCTTGTCTTCGGGCTCGGCTAATGCGGCGATGGAGAGCAGCAGGCCCAGCAGCAGCGTGACGGGAAGGATGAGGTAGAAGAGCGATTGCAGGATGAAGCGGATGCGGACGACCCGGAGACCGCGGGTGCGGGTGAAGAGAAGCTGCGGGATGAGCCAGTCGAAGACGAGGATGAGCAGGATGATTTCGACGGCGGCGCGGGCGATCTCGATGGCGCTGGGCGTGCGGGCGAGCGTGGGCAGAAGCGAGGTGGTGTGGGTGTAGAGGCGGAGTCCGGCGAAGAGAGCGATGGCGGCGAGCGTGAGTTGTCGCAGGACCGAGGCGGAAAGGGCGATGGATTCGTGACTGAGGCCGAGGCGAGGTTCGACGAGGTGCTCCCAGGCGTCGATGTTCTCCTGGTACTCGCGGGTGAGGAATTTGCCCATCTCGGTGTAGACGCGGTCGACGTAGGCGGCGAGCGCGAGGATGATGAGCAGCAGGATGAAGATGATCGTGCTGATGGCGTCTGTGCTCATGCGCGCCTCTTTTTGCTGAGGCTTTTTGCTGTTGGCTTGTGGGCGCGCTCGATGAGCGTGACGGGCAGGCGAAGCTTGCTGCGGAGTTCGGCTTCGCGGGCGGCCATTTCGCCGTGGTCGGTTTCGTGGTCCATGCCGGAGAGATGCAGCAGGCCGTGGAGGATGAGGATGCGGAGCTCGTCGGTGAGTGGGTGGCCGTAGGATGCGGCTTGACGTGACGCGGTTTCGAGCGAGATGGCGAGGTCTCCGGCGTGCTCGGCGGCGATTTCGGCGGGCGCGGGGAAGCTGAGGACGTCGGTGGGTTTATTTTTGCCGCGGAAGGTGCGGTTGAGGCGCTTGAGCTCGGCGTCGGTCGAGAGCAGGATGCTGACTTGGCCGGTGAGTCCGATGGCTCGGCGGGCGGAGTTGGCGAAGCGGGAGAGCGCGGGCTTCGAGAGCGTCACTGATTTTGCAGCAGGGTCGATGGTGATCATTGTTCGGCCTGCTTTGCTGTTTGCATCTTCGATGGATGCTTCAGGGAATAGACGCGGACGTAGTCGACGAGCATCTGCTGCGGGAATTTGGTTGTTGCGTCTGGAAGGCCCGGCCAGTAGCCGCCTACGGCGAAGTTGAGGATGATGAAGAAGGGGTGGTCGTAGACCCACTTCGTGCCGGGTGGCAGGTCGGCTGGGGTACGGTGGGCTACGAGGTGGTCGTCGAAATAAAATTTGATGTCGTTGGGGGCCCACTCGACCGCGTAGGTGTGGATTGCGGAGTCTACGGCTTCGCCTGGGGGCAGCGTGAATTTTTGCGAGATGCCGTGGGCGCCGCTGTAGCCGGGGCCGTGGAGAGTGGAGTACATGGTGTCAGGCGCGCCGATGGTTTCGAGGATGTCGATCTCGCCGGAGTTTGGCCAGCCTACTTGTGGGATGTCTTCGCCGAGGAGCCAGAAGGCGGGCCAGATGCCTTTGCCGACGGGGAGCTTCATGCGGGCTTCGAAGCGTCCGTAGGCCTGGGCGAAGTGGCCCAGCGTGCGGATGCGGCCAGAGGTGTAGTGGCGAGGGATGTTGTCTTTGCCGGTGAAGTCTTCCTTGCGCGCGGTGATGACGAGGTTTCCGTCGCGCTGCTCGACGTTAGCAGGACGCGAGGTGTATGTTTCCTGTTCGTTGTTGCCGTGGCCGCTGCCTCCGGTCTCGAACGACCATTTGGCTGGGTCGGGGCTGGAGCCGTTGGGGCCGTTGAACTCGTCGCTCCAGGTGAGCTGCCATTTGGTATTTGGTTGCTGCGCTTGTGCGGCTGCGAAGGGTACGAGCAGCAGCGCGAGGCAGGCCAGCTTGAAGCGATGAAGACTTGGAGGCTCGGTCATAGGATCGAAGTTCAAAAAGATAACAGAGGGCCCGAAAGCCCTCTGCTGATGTATGGTATCGCAGGCTGGTTGCGTTACTGCGGTTTGGCCGCGATCTTTGCTGGCGCGGCTGGAGCGATTGCAGACGGTTCGGGCAGCGTCGTTTCGCCGAGGGCGAGCGGGAGCTGTTGCTGGGCGCGGCCGTAGCTGTCGTAGGCGCGGACGATGCGCTGGACGAGCTGGTGGCGGACGACGTCGACGTCTTCGAACTGGCAGAAACGGATGCCTTCGACGCCGTCGAGGACATGGATCGCTTCAATCAGACCGGACTTCTTCGGGTTGGGAAGGTCGATCTGGGTGAGGTCGCCG
This sequence comes from Edaphobacter acidisoli, assembly GCF_014642855.1. Taxonomy (NCBI): domain Bacteria; kingdom Pseudomonadati; phylum Acidobacteriota; class Terriglobia; order Terriglobales; family Acidobacteriaceae; genus Edaphobacter; species Edaphobacter acidisoli. Next base: position 375,465 of record NZ_BMJB01000002.1, read on the forward strand.
GTGATGACGGCCTTGGAGTTGTTGCCCATGCGGGTGAGGAACATCTTCATCTGCTCGGTGGTGGTGTTCTGCGCCTCGTCCATGATGATGAAGGCGTCGTTGAGGGTGCGTCCGCGCATGAAGGCGAGCGGTGCGACCTCGATGACATTGGTCTCGAGCATCTTGTCGACCTTGACTGGATCGACGAGGTCGTAGAGTGCGTCGTAGAGCGGGCGCAGGTAGGGATCGACCTTTTCCTGGAGGCTGCCGGGCAGGAAGCCGAGACGTTCGCCGGCTTCAACGGCGGGGCGGACGAGGATGATGCGGCTGATCTTTTTGGCCATGAGCGCGGAGACGGCCATCGCCACGGCGAGGTAGGTTTTGCCGGTTCCGGCGGGACCGAGGCCGAAGGTCATGTCGCATTGTTCGATGGCCTCGACGTACTTGCGCTGGTTGGGCGAGCGCGGCTGCACCATGCGCTTGACGCCGGCGGAGCGCTGTTTGCTGGATTCGACGAGGGAGCGGAGGGTGACGGAGGGATCGGCGAGGAGCATGCGCAACATGCCGTTGAGTTCGCCGTTCTGCAGGTAGACGCCGGAGCGTCGGAGGTGGTCGAAGTCGGTGAAGATTTGTTCGACGCGGGCCACACTGGCGGGTTCGCCTGTGACGTGGATGGCGTCGGAGCGGAGATCGATCGTGACGTTGAGTTTGTCCTCAAGGAGCCTGAGGTTTTCGTCGTGGGTCCCGTAGAGGGGCTCAATGCCAGGGGTGATTTCCAGGGATTGTTTGATCAAATCGGGTGCTGACCTCCGTCAGGCGATGCTGGGTTACTCGCCCTGTTAATTAGACAGGCGAAGTGGGCTGGGAGTTGCTGTTTTTGCAAATGTAGAGCAGGGAAGGGTTTTGGTAAGGGGATTGCGGCCGGGATGGTGAAATGCACCAATCGAGTACCAAAGATGCGCACAGAGTAGCCCGCTCCGGGTGGGGCGTCAAGGGGCAAATTCTGTGGCGGGAATCGCTGGAAATACAGCGTGCCCTCACAAGATATGCGGTTGACCGTTGGCGGCAAGTCTCGTAGACTTAGAAATTGCAGGGTGTGCGGCAGGCGTGTGTTTCAGCCCGCTTTGGCCTGCACCCCATTCCCCCCTCCAAACGGGTTGAGAGAAGAGAGTTCTATGGCAAATCATGTTTCGTCGTTGAAGCGCGCACGTCAGACCGAGACCAAGACCGCGGTGAACCGCGCCAACAAGAGCAAGCTGCGTGGCACGCTGCGCACGCTGCGCGAGGCCATTGCGGCCGGCGATAAGGGGACGCTGGGCAAGGCTTACAGCGAGACCGTTTCGGTGCTCGATAAGAGCGTCCAGAAGGGCGTGCTGCACAAGAACACCGCCAGCAGGTACAAGAGCCGGTTGAATGCGCGCGTCAAGGCTGTCGCGACGGCCAAGTAGTCCGGCCCCTGCGCTTTTTTGCGCATGCTGGGTAAGATTTTGACTTTGTGCAGGTTATTGCGTTTTGTTTACTCAAGAGTAAAGCCCCGTTTTCGGGGCTTTTTCTTTTTGAGATGGCAAGCGAAGATCCTTTGACTAGTGCAGGCGGGCGATCTCGCGGGTGTAGAGGGTGTTGCGGGGGAATTCGTGTGAGAGGGAGATGAGGATGGCTTTGCACTGCTCGGTGTGGCCGTCGCGGAGTTCGCCTACGGCGAGCATCAGGCGGGCGAACGGGGCGGTGAAGTGACCGCGTTCGGCTGTGAGGGTGAGCAGGCGGACGCCTTCGGCTTTGCTGGTGCCTGCGCCGGTGAGGCCGAGAATCCAGCGGATGGGCGCGGCCTTGAGGCTGAGCATGTAGTTCTCGATGCCGACGGCGAGGTTGGCGTCGTAGAGGGTGGGATCGACGGCGAGGGCTTGTTTGGCGTAGCTGCTGGCGATCTCGCTGTAGCGGTAGGCGCCGTACTCGTGGCGATCGATGAGCGAGGCCCAGTCGGCGCGCATGCCGGAGACGACGGCTTTGGCGTAGAGGGCGTTGGCGTCGCGCGGGTTGCGCTTGAGGGCGGCGTCGGCGAGCTGGTCGGTCTGGGTGGTGCGATTGAGGAAGCCCTGCTTGATGGCTGGATCGACCGCGGGGGGCTTGCGGGATTCGAAGCGGCTGTCGTCGGCGAAGAGCTCGATGTCGAGGACGCCGAGCTGGTCGAATTCGTTGAAGATGTAGGCGGCGGCGTCGGAGGCGGGGCCGAGCGGGTCTTCGGGGTGCTCGGTCATCCACTGGTTGAAGTCGTTGTGGGCCTTGGCGAAGTCGAGGTTGTACATGGCATAGTAGCCGTCGTTGAGCGCGTTGCCGGTGAGCGGTGTGCTGGCTTGGGCAACGGAGACGGCTGTTAACAGGAGCAGCAGGAGATGGATCGGGTTGGGCTGCCTGCACCTGCTGCGTCGATGTTTGGGCCGGTGTGACATTCGCTTCTTTTCTACGCTCTTTGAGACGGAGGTCGAGGGCAAAGGGGTGCCTGGGGGTGGAACCTCTTTGTTTGCAGTGCTTCAATATGGTGAATCTCTAACGCTGCAAGGCCGTCTCTTTTTTCTCTTTCTCCTCGACGTACCAGGCTACGGTCTTTTTGAGGCCTTCGTGGAAGAGTGCTTTGGGCTGGTAGCCGAGCTCTTTGGTGGCGCGGGAGATGTCGGCGAGGGAGTGCTTGATGTCGCCTTCGCGCTCGGGGCCGTAGTTGGGCTTGCGGGTGAAGCCGAGATGCTCGGCGATGGTGGCGTAGACCTCGTTGAGGGTGTGGCTGTGGCCGGTGCCGATGTTGAAGACGCGTCCGGTGGCGACTTCGCTGGGAGCGGTCGAGGCGAGCAGGTTGGCGCTGACGGCGTTGTCGACGTAGTTGAAGTCGCGGCTGGTGAGGCCGTCGCCGAAGATGGTGGGGGTCTCGCCGGCCATCATGCGGAAGGTGAACTGCGCGATGACGCCGGAGTAGGGCGAGTCGGCCGCCTGGCGGGGCCCGAAGATGTTGAAGTAGCGCAGGCAGACGCCTTCGAGACCGTAGGCACGATAGAAAGACTGGATGTAGTACTCGCAGGTGAGCTTCTGCACGGCGTAGGGCGAGAGCGGACGCGGGAGCATGTCTTCCTGCTTGGGCTGCGTGGGCTGGTCGCCGTAGGCCGACGAGGAGGCGGCGTAGACGATGCGCTTGACGCGGGCGTCGCGCGCGGCGATGAGCAGGTTGAGCGTGCCGTTGATGTTGGACTCGTGCGAGGTGAGCGGGTCTTTGACGGAGCGGGGAACGGAGGCGAGCGCGCCCTGGTGGAGGATGTAGTCGACGCCTTCGCAGGCGGCGCGGACGCCGGTTGTGTCCTGGAGGTCCATCTGCTGGAAGTCGATGGAGGAGCGGATGTCGGCGAGGTTTTCGAGGTTGCCGGTGGAGAGGTTGTCGAAGCCGCGGACCTCGTGGCCCTGCTCGAGGAGCGTGTGGGCGAGGGTTGAACCGATGAAGCCTGCGATGCCGGTGATCAGATAACGAGCCATCTTTCCTCCGCCCGGTGTGCTGCTTCGGGCTTGTGTTTCGTGTTTGATTTTCGGCGCCGCCGGCTTGCGCCAGCGAATGCTCCGGCGGCGTTTGTTGAACACTTCATCTCATCAATGAAATTCGTTCAGGTCGATGGCACTTTTGTGCAGTTTGCGCGATGGTGCGCGATTTTGAGTTTTCCAAAAGGTCGTTTGAGTGTTCTTTAACACTATAGGAGCGCCGGATTGCTGGAGTGTGACGCGATTGCGCGAGCGGGATTACCAACGTTTTCGACAGATGCAGGTTGCGAGGAAAAGGCTGTATCGAAGATGCGAAAAGCACGTCCTCCCACTCTCGCGGAAGGATGACAACTTTGTGGTGTGGGCTTTCTGCCGCAGAAAACAGGGGATGCGATAATCGGGAAGTATGCCGACTAACCTACCTGTTGTCCTGCCGAAGATTGCCGAGGAACGCCTTAACCGCTTGAAGAACCGCACGGCCAGGATTGGCGTGATTGGCCTGGGCTATGTTGGATTGCCTCTGTCGCTGCTGCTGTCGGAAGCCGGCTTCAAGGTGACGGGCTTCGATATCGATGAGAAGAAGGTCGTCGAGCTGGAGGCGGGGCGCTCGTACATCTTCCGCATTCCTGCGGAAGATATTCAGGCCGCGCGCAAGCAGGGGTTCTCGGCGACGACGGACTTCTCGCATCTGTCGGAGCAGGACGCGATCATTATGTGCGTGCCGACTCCGCTGACGGAACACCGTGAGCCGGACCTGAGCTACGTGGAGAACACGGCGAAGTCTGCGGCGCCGTGGGTGCGCGAAGGGCAGTTGGTGGTGCTGGAGAGCACGACGTATCCGGGCACGACGGAAGAGCTGATGATTCCTGTGCTCGAAGCCGGCAATACGCAGGGCCTGAAGGTGCAGGGCAAGGGCGCGGTTGCGGAGAAGGGCGTCTTCTACGTGGCGTTTTCGCCTGAGCGCGAAGATCCAGGCAACACGACGGTCGCGCGGCGCGATATTCCGAAGGTTGTCGGCGGGCACGAAGAGATTGCAACGGAGCTGGCTTCGGCGCTGTATGAGGCCATCTTTACGCGCGCGGTAAGGGTGAGCTCGACGCGCGCGGCTGAGATGACGAAGCTGCTCGAAAATATTTATCGCTGCGTGAATATTGCGCTGGTGAATGAGCTGAAGGTGCTGGCGCTCAGGATGGACATGGATATCTGGGAGGTCATCGATGCGGCTTCGACGAAGCCGTTCGGGTTTCATCCGTTCTATCCGGGGCCGGGGCTGGGCGGGCACTGCATTCCGATCGATCCGTTCTACCTGAGCTGGAAGGCGAAGGAGTACGACTTCAACACACGCTTTATCGAACTGGCTGGCGAGGTGAATGAGGCCATGCCTGCGCACGTGGTGCAGTATGTCGCGCGTGGGCTGAATCAGCACAAGAAGGCGCTGAATGGAGCGCGGGTCCTGATGCTGGGGATGGCTTACAAGAAGGACATCGACGATCTGCGTGAGTCTCCGTCGCTGACGGTGATTGAGCTGCTGCGCGAGCAGGGCGCTGAGGTGCTGTACAACGATCCGTACTTCGCGAAGGTGGGACGCGGGCGCAGGTACAACCTGAACATGACCTGCACGCCGCTGGATAATCTGGAGCAGTATGACTGTGTGCTGATCATGACGGACCACTCCGACTACGACTACGAGGACATTGTGAAGCGTTCGCGGCTCGTAGTGGACTCAAGAAACGCAACGAAAGGCATTCAGTCAGAAAAAATTGTTCGTTGCTAGCTAAATGCAGATGTATGGCTGGATGTGGCGGGGTGAATGTCGCTAAGTCGATTAACATGCCGGAATATTGGGATTTTCCACATGCAGAGGCACGAATCTGTGTGCTATAAAGGCTGAAGCCAGCGCAGACTTCAACATAGTCGCAATTGTTTGCGTTATTTGTGCATTCGATTGATGCGCGCGGCTGATTTTACGGAACTTCCTGCCTTGAAAATTTGTGACCTCTGCTGCGGAGCTATCTCTGCGGTGAGGACTGTTTTTTTGCGCGAGGCTCCGGCCTACTTTGGCGCTACTTGATTCTGCCGGTTCTGAATGATCAGGAGAGGCCGCTCGGCGAGCGGATTTTATTCTCAGGCAGGCAATCAGAGTTGATGTTTCTCCGCAATCCCTCCCCAGTTTTCAACTCCATCCTTGATGGCACTACGAAGGTGCTGAGCCGTGCCTCGGACAGCGCTTGCGCAATGACCTGAGGCCAGTTCAGGAGAGGTTCCTGAAGGCTTCGATCTGAGACCCGTAACAGGCCTGCAGGCTTGTGCGCCACTGACCATACATTACGAAAGTAACATACGACTTGGCGGTGAAGGTGAGCCGCAGATGAGGCCGCGGGGTCGTGTGCTTATCCAGCATAAATAGGTACTTTCGGCTGTTTCCGAGCTCAAGTTTCGGTGTCGATTACCCGAAGGTGTTAATTGGGTCTGCCACTTTTTATGACTGTAGTAACCAGTGCCTACTCCGATAAGGTTGGGGTTGGGTGGTGCAAAAACTTGCATGTATGCAGTGCCTAGCAGAGTTGACTCGGCAAGACCGTTTTCAACCGATTTAGAGGTGTAATTTTGGCGACATTGAAGACGATCGGGGCCGGGGTAGGCGTGTCACTTTTGCTTTTTTGCGTAGGCTGCGGCATGGTCGCGATTCCGCAGGCGGAACCAAGCATCAGCCAGGTTTTGCCCCAGACGGTTGCCGCGGGCGCGCAAGGCGTGACGATGACGGTGGTGGGGGCGAATTTTTCAAGCGACGCCGTCGTGTTGTGGAACGGGAATACGCTTTCGACTTCGCAGGAGAATGGAAGCACGCTGGCTGCGACGGTTCCGAATGGAAATGTGGCGTCGCCGGCGGTAGTGCAGTTGATGGTGCAGGACCGGAAGTCCGGCCACAAGTCGAACCCGGTGAATGTCACGATTACATCGCAAAGCTCAGGTAGCAGCGCGGGGCCAGTGTCGTTGACGATTGCAACGGCATCGTTGACTCCGGGCACGGTGGGCACACTGTACAGCGCGGATCTATCGGCGGCTGGCGGCACGATGCCCTATGCCTGGTCGATTGCGTCGGGAGCGCTTCCTGCTGGTCTGACGCTGGACCGTTCCACAGGCGCGATTTCGGGCACGCCGTCAGCGAGCGGGACGTTTAATTTTTCCGTCCAGGTGAAGGATGCTGGATCGCCGAGTCAGAGTGCATCGGCAAGCTATTCGATGGTAGTGAACGCTGCCAGCAATAACGCTTCGAGCGTGACGGGACTGCTGCTGAGCGCGGCGACGCTGCCTGAAGCGTCAGTTGGACAGAGCTATGCTGCATCGCTGGTTGCGAATGGTGGCACGGCACCATATGCATGGACGGTGATCTCTGGCGGGTTGCCAACGGGAGTGACACTGTCGCCGTCGGGAGTGTTTTCTGGGACGCCGTCAGTGAGCGGCACGTTCAGCTTTACCGTTTCGGTGACGGATTCGGGAAATCCGGCCCAGAAGGCCACGGCCTCGGACTCGATTACGGTTCAAGCGCCTTCGCGAGGCGGAAGCGGCGGCACAACGACGACTTCTGGCGGGAGCAGCGGCACTACGACGACCTCCAGCGGGAGTGGTGGCACAACGACGACGACGACTTCTGGCGGAAGCAGCGGTACGACTGTCACGTTGGCGATTACGACCACGTGGTTGCCGCAGGGGATAGATGGCACGGCATATTCGACGCAGTTGCAGGGCAGTGGAGGAACGCCTGCGTATACGTGGTCGATCTCTTCGGGGAGTTTGCCTGCAGGATTGACGCTGGGCGCGTCGAACGGAATTATTTCGGGTACGCCTACCGGGCAGGGAACTTCCAACTTCACCGTTGCGGTGAGTGACAATAGCAGTCCGGCAGAAACGATCTCGCTCGGCGAGTCGATTACGGTTTCGGCGACGGCGCAGCCTACTGGACCAGGGACGACCTGGTATATCCGTCCTGATGGCGGAACGCGCTACAGCTCGAACATGACGAACGGACAGTGCGATGGCATGGGCGATGCGGCCTATCCTGGGACTGGCACAAATCAGCACTGCGCGTTCAACGATTACCGCTACCTGTATCAGGATGGGTCGTATTCGGATGGCTCGACGTTCCCGGCCTGGGGATGGGTTATTGCCGGTGGAGATACGGTCATCATTCGCGGATCGATTGGAACGGGCGTGTCGTATCGCGTGGGTGCTGCGCCGCCGAGCCAGACTTCGTACTGCGATGCGAACAATATCTGCTGGGGACTTGCGGGAGATCCGGCCGATTCTTTCAATCCTCCGATACCGGGGGGGACAGCTTCGCAGCCGACGCGCATTCTGGGGGAGAATTACGCTGCGTGCACAAACCAGTCCGCACGTACGCAGCTGCATGGCGGGACGGGGTTGTACTACGTACTGGATTTGCGGAACACGTCGTACGTGGATGTGCAGTGCCTGGATATTACGGACTTTTCAGGTTGCAGCAGAGCCGCGGGAACCTGCACCAGCGCGGACGATACAGCTTTGAACGGAATCAGGCTGTACAGCAATGCCACGAACATTACGCTGGACGATATACGAGTGCATGGGTTGGGGTATTCGGGTATTGGCGGGCCTCCGGGCACGGGATTCAACGCGAACGATCTGGTCATTCTGGGTAACGGCGGTGCCGGATGGAATGCTGATCCGGGTGACGGCACGACCGGCGTGGGCACGATGAATGTGACGAACTTTGTCATCAGTTGGAACGGGTGTGCGGAGGAGTATCCGATTGTCGATGCGGTACCTTATCAGGATTGCCGTGATGACTCGACGGGCGGCTATGGAGATGGATTCGGGACGACCACTTCTCCGAGTCCTGCTCCAGGATGGCAGATTCACTTCGACCAAGGTGTTGTCAGCTACAACACGCAAGACGGACTGGATGCGCTGCATGTAAATGGGCCGGGGACTTCTGTTTCATATACTCGAGTGCTTGCGTTCGGCAATGAAGGCCAGCAGCTGAAGGTGGGCGCCATCACGAACATTCAGAATAGCCAGATCGTGGGCAACTGCGCGGCGATATTGCAGACGATTCCGGGAAGGCCGGCGACGACGGGGGACAACCTTGGTGATACGTGTCGCGCGGCGAACACGGCAGTGGCAATTGTTACGTATCCGGGTCAGCCGTCGGTCTTTCAGAACAACACGATGATTACTGGAGGAGCTGTAGGGGTCGAGGTGGAGTACGCAACTTCAGACCACGGCGCTACAAACATTCTTCAGTACAACAACAACGTGTTTATTGGCTATCAGAATTCGGGCAACGGGGAGTATCCATCACCCATCTATTCGAACAGCGATACGAACATGCTGACGAACCCGGGTGCGAGCTGGACGAACAATGCCTATCTTGGGCAGAAGTGGACGTGTCCGCAGGCGGGCGAGAGCGCGGCGGTTTGTACCGACCCCGGTCTTGTGGATGAGACGCTGCACGCCTACGGCTATGGGAATATGGCGCCAGCATCGAGTTCGAGCGCAGTTGTGGGCAAGGGCGCGGCATTGCCGAGCATTACCCTGGACTACAATGGCGTGACGCGGCCGAATCCGCCGTCGATTGGAGCTTTGGAACCCTGATGAATCGTGGTCAATGGCTGAAGGCCGTCTTTGCGCTTCTTCTTCTAGGGGGTGCGGGCCTTCAGCTTTCGGCCACCACCTGGTATGTGCGTCCTGATGGCGGGACGCGGTATTCTTCGGAAGTTCCGAACGGCCAGTGCGATGGCCTGACGGATGCGGCGTATCCGGGCTCGGGAAAGAACAAGCACTGCGCGTTCAACGACTATCGCTACCTTTACCAGGATGGCTCGTATGCGAACGGGACGAAGTTTCCTGCGTGGGGCTGGGTGATTAAAGGCGGCGATACAGTTATTATTCGTGGCTCGATTGGCACGAAAGCTGCTTACCGCGTGGGAGCGGCGCCACCGAGTCAGAAATCCTATTGCGATCCTAAAAATGTCTGTTGGGGTCTTGCCGGCGATCCGGCAGATTCTTTTAATCCGCCGATTCCGGCTGGGACGGCTTCGCAGCATACTCGCATTCTGGGCGAGAACTATGCCGCGTGTACGGACCAGAAGGCAAGGACACAGCTTTATGGCGGGACAGGACTGTACTACGTTCTCGATTTGAGAAATACGTCCTACGTCGACGTGCAGTGCCTGGATATTACGGATTTTTCCGGCTGCAGCAGAACTGCGGCGAACTGCTCGGGGGCGAATGCAGACTTCGCTACCAATGGCATCCGGTTGTCGAACAAATCGACTGACATTACGTTGCGCGATGTGCGCGTGCATGGCCTTGCGTACTCGGGTATCGGCGGGCCTCCGGGCACGGGGTTTGTTGCGACGGACCTTGCCATTCTGGGTAATGGCGGTGCGGGATGGAACGCGGACCCCGGAGACGGCACGACCGGCGTGGGAACCATGCTGGTTCAGGGCTTCGACATCAGTTGGAACGGGTGCGCTGAGGAGTATCCGATCGTCGATGCGGTGCCGTATGGCAATTGCCGCGATGATTCGACGGGTGGCTATGGGGATGGATTCGGAACAACAACGGCTCCCAGTCCTGCGCCGGGATGGCAGGTGCACTTCGATAACGGCATTGCGAGCTACAACACGCAGGATGGTTTGGATGCGTTGCATATCTCCGGGCCGGGATCGACTCTGACGATCACGCGTGTGCTTGCCTTCGGGAATGAGGGGCAGCAACTGAAGGGCGGCGGCGCGATTGCTACGCTGCAAAATAATTTGATCGTGGGGAATTGTGCGGCCATTCAGGCGACGATGCCCGGAAGGCCGACACCTACGGGAGACAGCCTCGGGGACGTCTGCAGGGCAGCGAATACGGCTGTGGCGATTGGTGTGACTCCGGGCGACCCGGCGACGTATCAGAACAACACGATGATCTCAAACGGTGCTGTGGGGGTAGAGGTGGACTACTCGACTCCCGACCACGGGCCGACAAATATGTTGCACTATGACAACAACGTGTTCATCGGACATATCAACCCAGGACGCGGAGAACGTCCTTCGGCTATTTATACCGATCCGAAGATATTGACCAATCCGGGTGCAAGCTGGACGCATAACGCCACCTATGGTGCGAAGGGCTCCTGTCCGGAGCCGGGAGAACACAATGCGATTTGCAAGGATCCCGGCCTTGTGGACGAGACGTTCCACGCATACGGTTACGGCAACATGGCTCCGAAGCCGGGCGCGGCCGTGATCGGTGCTGGAGCAGCAATTCCTGACATCAAGGTGGACTTCAATGGGACGAACAGGTCGTCTTCGCCATCGGTTGGTGCGCTGGAATCATCCGGAAAAGTGAGCGGGGCGTCACCACCTACTGCGTCGAACGAGCCTGCAAGCTCCGGCAAGCCGCAAGCATCGGTTGAGGTGAAGGTGCTGAGCGGGGCTGTGGCTGTTGCAGTCTTGTGGGCGGGGATGCGATATCTTCGGGGACGGTCGACCGGAGCCTGATCAACTGCTGCGCAATCCGAATGAGTGAAGCAGCAGCGAGGCGGCAGTTCGTGGATTGTCCATGTCGAATGGGTAGGTGGCCAAGGCGCGGAGCGAGCTTAGAAGAGCTTTGCGCGGCTTTCCCTGCCGCTGGAGCGCTTCAGCATGTTGCTTATAGGCGCGTGCAAGAGCGACCTGGCGGGCGCGCAGTCCACAGCCGGGCGCGCCATAGTGCTTGTGAATGAACTGCATCTGCGCCTTCAGCATCCGCTGCGGGTCGGTCGACATCGAGTTGGGTGAGACTCGGTAGTAGGCAATGACTTTGGGAACAAAGGCGACTTCGTAGCGCAAGGCAATGCGCAGCCAGAGGTCGCGGTCTTCAGTGGCGCGCATGGTCTCGTCGAAGAGGCCGACTTCATCGACACATTTGCGACGGAACGTCATGGTCGGGCAGGGCAGCTCGACCTTGCGCATGTAGATGTACGGCGCGATGTTTCCCTCGGCGTTGCTCTTGTTGCCTTCGAAGGTCGCTCCGGTGACGCCTTTGTGGTCGATGTATGTGATCAGCCCATAGGAGAGACCGGCGCGGGGGCGATCTTTGAGGATTGCAACTGATTCGGACAGGCGGTTTGGCAGCCATACGTCGTCGGCATCGAGCAGTGCGAGGAATTCCGCTGTAGAAGCTTTGATTGCAGCGTTTCTGGCAGCGGGAAGTCCGTGGTTGTGTTGCTTGATGTATAGAATTCTGGGACCAAGGCGCTCCAGAAATGGGGAGACAACTTCATCGGTGTTGTCGGTGCTGCCATCGTTGACGAGGACAATCCTCCAGTCATCGAAGGTTTGAGTGGCTACGCTTTCGATGGCGGTTGGCAGATATCTGGCAGCGTTATACGCGGGGATGATGATGTCAACCGTGGCCATCCTGATTATTCTGCCATATCGTGTGAGACGCTTTGTGGCCTGAAAGTGGGATCGGAGAATGCATCAGCGGCGATTTATACATACATTAAAGCTTCTGCCGTAAGTTCTGATGGTTCACGTGCTAAGCTGATGCTCGGTAAGCGTTAGAAGGTGGCTAATCCACGGTGGGACAAGAAAAATTGATGCGCAATGGCGGGTCAGCGGGTTGGATACAGCGAATCGTTCTGGTTCTGCTGGGTATGGCTGCGCTTGTCTCCCTTGCAATTGGAATTCACCACGCGATGGAGTTTGGCAGCCATGATATGCAGTGGATGGCGGCGCGTCTGGTGGGACAGCATATGGACCCATGGCAGGAAGAGCTTGCCCATGGGCCTCATCACTACGCTCATTTTGGGCCACCGAACTATCTTCATTTCCTGTATCTGTTGCTGCTGCCGATGGGCGCGCTGAATTTTCCGGCAGCGCAGGCGCTATGGACGGTTGGAATCATCTGCATGTCGCTTGCGAGCATGTGGGTTCTGCGAAAGCTCTTCAATCTGAGTGGCTTTCAGACGGCGCTGGCTTTGTGCCTGCTCTGGATGAGTTCGCCTTTTCGTGTGGTGATTGAAGTTGGGCAGATGTCGTTCTTCGAGCTGTTCTTCCTGGCGGGCGCGTATCTGGCTGTGTCGCAGGCAGTGGGCGGCGTTTCGTTTGGCGTCAGCCTGGTGAAGTACAGTTTCTCGCCTTCGGCGGCGATGCTGTTTCTGCTGCGTGGGCGGTTTCGCTTCCTCGCTTATGCGGCGCTGGTCTGTATCGTCGGATTGGTTGGCGTGTGGGCGTTCATCAGAACGCCGATGACACAGCTCGCGCTTGAGCCTTTTACCGTGTCCGCGCTTCCCACTGCGGTCAGTCCGGGCTTTGCCGATCTGATGACGCTTGCGGAGCACACGCTTAAGTTTTATGTGCCCATCGAGAGCGCACGGCATATCTCCTACCTGCTTGGGCTGATAGGCAGCGCGGCTTATGCGCTTTTGCTAAGCCGCTTCAGACTCTCGCGCTCGGCGGAGTTCACACTGATCTCTGTTGCCAGTCTCTTCTTTGTGAAGCACCTCTCTTACGACTACATCTTTCTGGTGGTGCTGCTCTGCTTTGCGCTGACCCAGACGAGTGTGAAGGCCAAAGGAGTGCTGGCTGCGGGGGTGATGGCGTTCTGGTTTGTTCTGCCGTATTTCGCGCGCAAGACACAGAATGATCCCAATGTGCACCTGGGCCAGCTTGCGACGAATTGCTGCCTGCTGGCTGCGCTTCTGGTCTTTACGACCTACGTGGTGCTGACGGATGCGGCGCAGAAAGCGGACGGTCGTGCATCTGAAGAGACTGTTGCCACGACGGCCAATCTTTAGTTCAGGCTGCTTTTCTCTTCTGCGAGTTTTTCGCTTTGCTTGATGGAAGACGAATCAGCGCAATGTCTGTTCTGCGAGCAGGTTCTTGTAGATGGCGGTGGTCTTCGACATCATTGCCGCTGTAGTGAAGTTCTCCTCGACGATCTTTCTTCCGGCTGCTCCCATTGATTTTGCGCGAGGCGTGTCGTTCAGAAGTTGGATGACTGCATTGGCGAGCTTGTCAGCGTCGTCCGGTGGGACGATGAATCCGCTGGTACCGTGCTGGACCGCTTCGGCGTTGCCTCCAACGTTGGTTGCCACGACGGGAAGTGATGCTGCCATGGCTTCGATGATGGCGTTCGAGAAGCCCTCGCTGCGGGAGGGAAGAACGAAGATGTCTGCAGCGGCTAGATATTCGTGCAGGTCGGTGATGTTGCCGACGAAATGGAATCGTCCTAAGAGATTGAGATCACGGACGAGGGTTTCGAGCTCCGCGAAGTATTCCGGCTCCATGACAGCACCTGCGATGCTGAAGGTGGTGCCGGGAAAGTGGCGGACGATCTCCGCGGCAGCTTTGATGAGAACATCATGTCCTTTCACGCGGCGAACATTGCCCACGGTTGCTATGTGGACTTCAGAGGATGTTCTGGTGGGCGGAGCTATCGCGTTCCAGATGGCAAGATCGAGGCCGTTGTAGATGGTCTGGACACGCGAGGGGTCGATGTGGTCCACGTCGATGCAGTGCTGACGGACTTGTTCGGAGACGGCGAAGACGGCGTCGGGAACGCCAGCCATGAGGCGGTACGCGAGGTGGTGCTTTCCTGCGCGCAGAATGCCCATGTCTCTGCGGCTCCAGATGAGCGCAGTCTTTGCAAGCTTTTTGGCTACAAGCCCGGCCCATAGGTCGGAGCTTTCAAAAAATGTCTGGACGATCTGGATTTGCTGCTGATGGAGAAAGCGCTTCAGCTCGAAAGCGGCGCGGAGCGCCTGGAGGTCGTAGGTGCGGCGCAGCGGCAGCAGATAGATCGGGCATGGCGGAGATTTAAAAGCGGGGCTCTGTGGGTCTGCGGCGAAGGTCAGGATCGACGCGCGATATCCGTAGGCTGGTAAAAGCCCGGCGAGCTTGAGGACGATGCGCTCGCCACCTCCGAGCGTCTTCGGGAGCTGATCGACGACAAGCAAGACGTGGGGGAGAGATTCACGCGAAGGGTCCGGCGAGGCGACTGATAGAGGCCTGATCATGTCTCTGTGGGGCTCCGCACGCTTATCGGTATGCCATATATGGGTTTACTGAGTCTGAACTTGGAGCAGCCAATTGCGCTGGAGCCTCTTCAGGGGCTGTTTGCATCAACTGGTTTGCGCGTGCAGCAGCACCGAAGAGAACCCACAACAGCCCCGTAATTTCGAGATAGGTCCAGCGGTCACCGAAGAAGTTGGCAATGACGCAGGAGGCCATGGCTGCGATGAGACCCAGACCAAGGCCTTTGTAGAGCGGATCTTCCGCTTTGAAGAATAATCGGAACGACAAGGCAAACATTTGTTGAAGCAGCCAGAAGGTGATGATGAGGCCGACGATGCCCGTCTCTACGGCCACTTTGACGTACCAATTGTGAGTGTCCCTGAGGTTGTCGACGTGTTCTCCAAGCTGAAACGTTGCGTACCCGTTACCAACGATGGGGCTGTGCAGGAATGATTTCTCGGCGTTTTCCCAGAGGTCAACACGCTCTTGCGCGGAGGCTTCGAGTTGGCCGTTGGAGTTCTCCGTCATGTTGACGCGTTCACGCACTGCAGTGGGTACGACTGCTTGCCACACCATGAGAAAGACCGCGAGCACAATGAGGAGTTGGCGCTTCTTCAGGATGCCAATCATGAAGACACCGACGAGTACAGAGAGATACGCGGCGCGAGAGAAGGTATACATCGTTGCCAGCAGCGTTGCTGCCACAAGCGCGTAGCAGAGCAGCTTATATCGCCCCTTCTTGAGGAAGGGAAGAAATCCCCAGAAGAACATGCCGAACTGTGCGAGGAATGCGGCTGTGATGTTTGCTCCCCAGGCAAGCGGGCCAGGGTCACGCTTGTTCTCGTCGAAGGCGGCCCAGGAGTGCGAAAGGCTTTCCATCAAGGATGCACGGTCGATGAACAATAGAGAGATTGCTGTAATAAAGACAATGTTCCGGATCGCTTTTCGATCCTCGATGACCAGGCTTGCAGCTACGAAGACCAGCGGTATGAGGATGTAGTCTTTCCAGGTTACAAAGTTGGTGTCGTTGAGCCATAGGGGAGCCCTGGAAAGTCCAAGGGCAGTTCCCAGCCACATCGAGCAATAGAGATAGGCTGCATAGATGAGCCAGACAGTGAAGAGCTTTGATGGAGGCAGCCTCTTGCCGCGGAAGAATGCTCCGATGATGACGGCAAAGATCAAGATGGTGAGCATATTGCTGCCCAGAGGGTAGATCAGGAAATGATCCCTCATGGTGCGGTAGGGCAGGAATGGCATGAGGTAATACAGGCCATACAAAGGGTTCTTGACCAGAGACACGACGATCATGACCCAGAAGCCCAGGTAGGCTACGAGCGGAATGTAGTGTCCGAGGCCTGTTCCCACGATCGAATCTCCGTACGCGTGCGGGGCGAAAAACCGCTTTACACGCCGCTGCTGGAACTAGATTACTAGACCCATACCTTGCTGCGTCCGGTAAGAAAGTTGTAGAAAGCGACCGCCGCTGCAGCGTTAAGCATGACGAAGGTGTTGGCAATCGCAATCGGTTTGAACTTCCTTACGGACGAATTAAGTTCCCCGATGACAGCCAAGGCATAGAAAAAGATTTGTATCCAGAAGAGTGTCTTATAGAACGGGCCACCCGCCATGCCAGAGGTTACAAGCATGACTGCCAGCAACAGCGGTACGGCAAGGCGAAGCAGTTTGTGGCTGATGAGGCGGAACAACAGAGGGTTAGCTGGCGAAAGGAGCCAAGGCGCGAGCTTCAGTAATTGGTAGTTGCCTGTCAGTGTGCGAACCTTGCGCGAGAATTCCTTACCCTTCTCATTGAAGATGCGGTCACGCGCGATAGCGGTTGGCTGGAAGATGACCCGTTTGCCCGTGCGGGCGACGTTCATAGGAACAAAAACATCATCGAGCAGGGTTCCAGCGGGGATATCTGTGTATAACTCGCGGCGCATCGCGTAGATAGCTCCGGTCACGCCGACGACTGAACCGGATGCGGATTCGAGCTTGCGGACAACCTTTTCGATCTTCCAGTAGATGCCGAGTGCGTCAGTTTGCGGGGCGCCGGATGCGTTTTCGAGGAGGAGTTCTCCGCTGACGGCGCCGATGGTGCGATCGGCGAAGCAGGAGACCAGTTCTGCGACGGCATTGGCGTCGATGGTCTGGCGTGTGTCCATAAAAACCAGCACTTCGCCGGTCGCTTGTTTGACCGCGGCGTTGAGCGCGGAGGCTTTGCCGTGCGATTCATCGAGAATGACAGGGACAACGTGAGCAGGCTGTTCGCGGAGGATGCTGGCAGTGCGGTCGGTTGAGCCATCGGAGACGACGACTATCTGAATTCGGTCTTTGGGATAGGCGAGTTGCTGGAGGTTGTCGAGCTTGATGGGAAGATTGCGCTCTTCATTGCGCGCGGCAATGATGATGGAGACTGTCGGAGTGATGGGTTGCTGCAGCACGGGACGTCTGCGCACGCGAACGATGAGCCACAGGCAGATGGCATAGCCGAAGTATGCGTAGGCCGTGAGCGCAAGACAGATCCAGAAGGCTGGTTTCATCGTGAATGGTAGCTTCGTGAGGCACAGGCCCGGCTGGGCTTACAGCAGGTGCTGCTGCAGTCGAGCCTACCCTTTGATGATAAGGCACCAGGCGCCGTTGATAAGCCGGTAGCTGGTTGATACGAAAGTGTTAGAGAGACAGGCGTTAGAGGCAGTCGATGAATAAAAGGTAAATGCGTGTGCGCGGTAAAATTGAAGTTGCGCACCGGGAAATCGATGGTTGGAACCAAACGTTTTGCAATCAATGTACTGATGAACTGGGCCGCCATGGCTGTGGGCATGGTGGTGCCGTTCTTCCTGACGCCGTTTGTTCTGCATCGTTTGGGCGATGTTGAGTACGGCATCTGGATTCTGGCGGTCTCGACGGTCTCCTATCTGGCCATTCTGGATATGGGGATGCGGAGCGCAGTCATCCGCTTTGTCTCGAAGGCTGAGGCGCAACAGAAGCTGGAGGATGCTACTGCCGCAGTCGGCGCGGCTCTCTGGGTGAGGGTGCTTATCTCCCTTGGCGTGGCAGTGCTGAGTGTTTTGCTGGCGCTGGCGTTCCCGCATCTGTTCAAGATTCCTGCGGACTTGCGTCATGCCGGGCAGGTTACGGTGCTGATGTGTGCGCTGGGTGTTGCCGTTACGCTGGTATCGGGTGTGTTTGGCGCGGTGCTGGCGGCGACGCATCGCTTTGACCTGCTCAGCGCGATCTCTGGTGTGCAAACACTTTTTCGTGCGGGCGGGGTTGTGCTGATTCTCGAGACCGGGCATGGCCTGATTGCACTGGCGTATTGGGAAGTGACCGTAGTCTCGCTTGGAGCGCTGGCGACGGTGGTGGTGGCGTGGAAGCTGTTCCCGCCGTGCCGTGTTAAATTTGCCAAGCCGGACATGGGCATACTGAAGATGATCTGGTCGTACAGCTTTACGACGTTCATCTTCATCATCGCGGTGCAGATCATCATCAATTCGGACAACCTGGTAGTGGGTGCGTTTCTTTCGGTGGGGATGGTCGCGTTTTACTCGATCGGCGGCAGCTTGATGAACTACTCCGGGCAAGTGGTGTCGGCGGTCTCGACGACGTTTACGCCGATGGCCAGCAACCTGGAGGCAGTTGGAAAATTAGAGGAGTTACAGCGCCTGCTGCTGCGCGGGACTCAGGCGATGCTGGGGATTGGATTGCCGATCAGCCTTGCGCTGGTGCTGCGCGGCAAGACCTTCATTGGGCTCTGGATGGGGCCGAAGTATCAGGAGATATCGGGGACGGTGTTGCAGATCCTGATTATCAGCCAGTTCTTCAGCATTGCTGATGGAACCGCGGGATCGGTCATGATGGCCATTGATAAACATAAGCCTGTGGCTAAGTGGGCTGTGATTGAAGCGGTGTTGAACTTTGGGCTCAGCATTGTTCTGGTGAAGACCATTGGCATTTATGGCGTGGCCTGGGGAACGACGATTGCAATGGCGTTCGTTCACCTGACCTTCTATCCCAGATATGTGCGTAAGGTGCTGGATATTCCTATTCGGAAGTTTCTGTGGGAAGGGTGGACCAAGATTACGCTCTGCTCGGTTCCTTACGCGATTGCGTGCGCCATTACCGACCGCTATTGGCATGCCTCGAACCTTGCCGAGTTCTTTGTGCAGATTATCGCGGTGTTGCCGGTGTATGTGCTTTGCGTAATTGCTGCCTTTCGCAGTGAGGCCCGCGCGTTGTTCCTCAAGTGGCAGGCATCGCGTCTTGTACAGGCATAGTTGCAGCAGTGAACGCTTGCGTTACTTCTTTGCGTAGTACTTGTCCATGTCGATGAAGTGCTTGCCGTGAATGAAGCCGAATAGCTCCCACACGGCTAACTCGCCCGCAAAGGCCTGTGGCGCCAGCGATGAGATGAACTGGCTGGGGATCGACACGAGTCCTTTGAAGGCACGGCCAATTCTGTAGCGGGGGATGCTGAGGGTGTAGGGGACCTGCTCCTTCGTCTCCCGGTCTGCGTACCCTTGCGAAACTCCGCGCCAATAACACCAGCGGCGATGGTATTTTCGCGTGAGCCGGTCGGCGGGGATGTGGTGATAAATGATGAGGTCGGGCGTGTACATTCCGTGCAGGTCTGCTGTCTGGAGGCGGCGGTACATCTCGGCGTCTTCGTCTGTCAGCAGACCTTTACCGCTGCGCCCCAGCTTGGGCGAGTAGAGGCCGACCCGATCGAATGCGCGGCGACGAATGACTGCATTGCCTCCCATGAGATTGCCTGTGAAGTTTCCGCCGAACGGAGAGCGCGGCTTCGGGTCGA
Source organism: Edaphobacter acidisoli (assembly GCF_014642855.1). Taxonomy (NCBI): domain Bacteria; kingdom Pseudomonadati; phylum Acidobacteriota; class Terriglobia; order Terriglobales; family Acidobacteriaceae; genus Edaphobacter; species Edaphobacter acidisoli. Next base: position 394,800 of record NZ_BMJB01000002.1, read on the forward strand.
TGACGCCGATTACTGCGTGGTATCCCGGTGGCAGCCATGACGGTGCAGGAGCAGCCCAGTTGGCCAGGTATGGGCCGCCGATGAAGTCTGTCGAGTCATCGGCGAACTCGCGCGCGACGACGCGGAACCATTCTTCGCCGATCTCTTCGTCATCGTCGATGAAGCCGATGATGTCTCCAGAGCCAGCGCGAATTCCTCCGTTGCGCGCTTGCGAGACTCCCGGGTTGGCTTCTTTGATGTATGTGAGGCGGCGGTCTGGCGGTTGCGGAATGGCGCGTACGACCTGCTCGGTGTCGTCTTTGCTGTTGTTGTCGACGATGATGATGGTTACGTCCAAGCCCTGCGGGATAGGAGCTTTCAGCAAGCTGTAGATGGTGCGGCGCAGCAACTGGCTGCGGTTATAGGTTGGCACCACGACGTCGAGTTTCACAGCAATCTCTACCCTTCTGTTTCAATCTGATTGTTAACGTATCCCACAGACCCGGAGTCGGAGACGACTTTGCCAGGGTTGCCTAGAACGACGGTGTTGGGAGGCACGTCGAAGTTCACATAAGCGCCGGGAGCGATGAGCGCATCGTGGCCGACGGTGATTTTGCCTACGATGATCGCGTTCGCGCCGATCCAGACGCGGTCTTCGATGGTGGGCGCTCCCTGATTCTCGCCCCTTCGAGTGGCTCCGATGGTGATGCCTTGCGCGATGTTTACGTTTTTGCCGAGGACCGCGTAGGGGCTGATGACGACGCCTCCGAAGTGGCCGATGTAGAGGCCTGGGCCGATATGGGCGGTGGGAGAGATGTCGAATCCGTACTTGAAGCGATAGTGCTGATACCTGGCACGGTTGTAGAGATAGGCGAAGAGGCCGAATGACTTCTTGTACCTGCTATAGAAGGCGACCTTGCGCATGTAATAGGTGAAGCGAAAGCCGGGGACTTCGAGATAAGTGGAGATGAAGGCGCGCATGCCTGTTTGACCGTGATAACGGTAGAGGTCGGCGTTGATTGTCTTCCAGAGCGACGAAGCCAAATTCCGTGTCCTCGAGCGCACGCTGCTGCGCAGTAATCCAGCACTTATCGTACCTTGAAGGGTTTGCTGGAGTGGCCTGATATGCTCAATCTTTTGTGGCATTGGAGCCGGAGGTGTTGCGGTCTAGCATCGTGGCTCGGCTATCTTAACAAGCAGACTGGTGAGCGGGGCACAGGCTTTGTCGAAGGAAGTGACATCTGGGTGGCAAATGCGGAAGCCTTTACCGAGGCTCTATTTGCTGTACCACGAGCTTCGTCCGGGAGGGAGCGAGTACTCGTACGTGACGGGAACGGACCAGTTCGAGCGGCATCTTGAGCTTTATCTGAAGGAGCGTGCAGAGAAGGCTGTGCTTTGGCCGGAGGTGACGTTTGATGATGGGCACGTCTCCAACTTTGAGTACGCTGCTCCAGCGCTTGCGGCGCGAGGCATGACTGCGCGCTTCTTCATCACGGTGGGATGGACTGGCAGGAAGGCCGGTTACATGGGGTGGGAGGAGTTGCGATCGCTGCATGAGGCAGGGCACGTGATTGGTGCGCATGGCTGGTCGCATACGTTGCTGACTCACTGTGATGAAGATGGGTTGAAGCTGGAGTTAGGCGGTGCGCGCAGAGAGTTGGAAGATAAGCTTGGCACCGCGATTACGACGATGTCACTGCCTGGCGGGCGGTATAACCGTCGTGTGCTTGGCGCTTGTGAAGAGGCTGGGTATCGAGAGATCTATACCTCGGCTCCGCAGGCGGAGGCTGTGCCGCATGGGCGGCTGGTGGGGCGATTGAATATTCGCGGAGACATGACGCTTGATTGGATATCGCGACTCTTCGAGCCAGACGGCAAGCTGCTGGGCGGGTTGGGGCGGCAGCATCGGATGAAGTCTTATGCGAAGGCGGTGCTGGGCGATGTTCTCTACGCAAAGCTATGGGCGAGGCTGAACAGGCAGGAGGCTGGCGCGGACGAGGGACAGATGCAATGAAGGTCCTGCATCTGATCAGCAGCGGCGGGATGTACGGCGCGGAGTCGGTGATTCTGAATCTCTCGCACGCGCTCAACGCTGGGCAGCATCAGAGTGTGATTGGCTCGTTTGCCAATGCTTCGAATCCGAATCTGCAACTGCATGAGCGTGCGACGGCGGAGGGGATTGAGTCGCATCTCGTTCCGTGCCAGGGGCAGATGGACCGCGCGGCGATTGCGAAGGTTCGAGAGCTTGCTGCTCAGGTTGGCGCGGATGTTATTCATGCTCACGGATACAAGGCCGATCTGTATGCGCATTTTGCTGTGAATGGGCGGGTGCCGCTGGTCTCGACCTGTCATAACTGGCTGGATGATGATCTGAAGGCGCGTCTTTATGGGGTTGCGGATCGCTTTGTGCTGCGACGGTATGGGCGGGTTGTAGCGGTCTCGGATGCGGTGCGCGACAGGTTGTTGCAGGCTGGTGTTCCTGCGGAGAAGGTGCGACAGATTCGCAATGGGATTAATCTGCACCCTTATACGGAAGCCGTGCCTTCGGTGCGGACAGAGTTGGGTGACGGGCCGATTGTGGGTGTGATTGCGCGGTTGTCTCAGGAGAAGGGTGTTGATGTTTTTCTTCGCGCGGTGCCGTCGGTTCTGGCCGAAGTGCCGGAGGCGAAGTTCGTCGTGGTTGGCGATGGGCCGGACCGGGAAAAGCTGACGGCGTTGATTGCGGAGTTGGGAATCGGCGCGAGCGTATCGATGCTGGGCAGGCGCGATGATATGCCTTCGGTGTATGCGTCGCTGGATGTGATGGTCTCGCCGTCGCGGCTGGAGGGATTGCCGATGGCGATTTTGGAAGGCATGGCGAGCGGGCGCGCGCTGGTGGCGACTGCGGTGGGAGCAGTGCCGACTGTGGTCGCGGATGATCGTACCGGAGTGCTGGTTGCTGCCGAGGATGAGCGTGCTCTGGCGAATGCGATTGTGGGCCTGCTTCGCGATCCGGTGCGGAGGCAGCGGCTTGGCGCTGCGGCGCGCAAGTTGATGGAAGATGAGTTTTCTGCTGAGCGGATGGCGGAGGATTATCTTCGCGTATATGCGGAAGCAATCGATGCGCGAGGTGTGAAGCGGTGAGCGCGCGTAAGGCGAATTCTTCTCGGCCTAGAGTCTTCATGATGGACCTGTGGGCGATTGTGCCTTACTACACGGCTTATCTGTCGAAGTCGTTGCTGGCGCGCGGAGTGGATTTGCAGGTGGGGTCGATCTCGTACTATCTCGATCCTGATTGTTTTTCTGCGCGTGGTATCAAAGTCGATCCGGGTTTGCTGAATGTCGTTGGACGCTTCCGGCTGCCTGCTTTTCTGCGTCGTGTGTTGAAGCTGGTTGAGGCGCTGGTGAACATGGCTGCGTTGACGGTGCGGTTTCTGTTTGCCCCGCCGGATGTGATTCATGTGCAGTTTCTGCCGATGTTTCGCTGGAAGCTGCCGCTGGATGTGTGGCTGCTCAGGTTCTGCCGCTGGCGTGGGTCGAAGATTGTGCTGACGGTGCACGATCTGTTGCCGCACGACACGGGCGACAAGTACAGGCAGACGTTTCATGCGCTGTATGGATTTGTGGATGGGATTATCTGTCATTCCGACCATGTCAAAAAGCGGCTTGTGGATGAGTTTGGTGTGCCGGAAGACAAGGTCTGGGTGATTCCGCATGGGCCGTTCTTCTACGATCTACCTGCGTCGGGTTCGGAGCAGGCGTTGCGCGGCTTTGAACTGGAGCCGGGAAAGATGATGGTGCTGTGGCAGGGAATCATCTTTCCGTATAAGGGGATCGATCTGCTGTTGCGCGCGTGGCAGCAGGTGGAGGTTGCGAGCGATGCGGCTTGCCTGGTGATTGCGGGGACTGGCGCGCCGGAGCTGCTGGACCAGATTCGTGCGCAGGTGGCGGAGCTTGGGCTGAAGCAGGTCAAGATGTACTTTCGCTTCATCTCGACCGAGGAGCTGGTGGCGCTGTATCGGGCTGCGGATGTTGTGGTGTATCCGTATCGCGCGATTACAACCAGCGGAGCGCTGGCGACGGGGCTGGCGTTGGGCAAGGCGATGGTGGCGAGCGATCTTGCCGTGTTTCGCGAGCTGCTGACGAACGGCGAGAATGCTCTGCTGGTCGATCCTGCGAACGCGGCGGAGCTTGCGGGCGCGCTGGAGCAACTGCTCGGAGATGCCGCGCTGCGGGAGCGGTTCGCGACGAGAGTGCGCGAGATGGACTTCGGCGACCGCTCTTGGCTTTCGATTGCCGAGAAGACGGCTGCAGTTTACGAGAGTGTTTTGTCTCGCTGACTCAACGCTTCGTCATGGTCAGGTTGTAGCTCATGGGGCGCTCAAGGACTTGTTGTATGCGCCATCCGCCTGCGTCGGCGAGCTTGCGGAAGGCTTCGAGCGTGCGTGGGACAGTTTTGATGGCGGAGGTGCCGTGCGCGGCCTGGATAACCTCGGAGTCGCGTGTGACCGTGCCGGCGATGAATGCATCGTGCGGGGTTCCGGCATGTAGCTGCTGGAGATTGGCGATGATCTCTTCGTCGGAGCCGTACTCGAAGAGTCCGCCTTCGGAAGAGATGGCGCAGGCGGATTCGTTTGCCCGGAGTGTGGAGAGAATCTCGGGCAGGCGCTCGGTCTGGGACCAGTTATAGCTGAGGTGCTGGTGCTGAACCTTCAGGCCGCAGAGTGGCGCTTCGGTATTGCAGAGTGTCTCCAGTGCGCGGCGTCCGAAGGATGGGCCCTGGTCGTCGAGGTCGAGCACGTTGAGGCTAATTTCACGACCTGCGAGCAGGTGCGGGTGCGTTTTTTGCAGAAGGATGAGAGCATTCCACACATCGGGAGCCGGGCCGCCGGCGATGTTGATGAAGGCGATTGGTTGCTTTGGGTGGTTCGGGAGAATGGCTGCGAGGCCGTCGGCCAGAAAGCGCGCCATGTCCTGCAGGCGCACACGAATGGCGAGGGCGGGAAGCGAAGCCGCGATGGCGCGGTCCATGTATTCGTCCTCACGGAACTGCGCGGGACCTAGCTTGAAGAGGTAGGTGTTCAGGCCAGTGAGGAACGATCCGTTGCCAGCCATCAGGCCGCTGCCGAGCTTGGAGCGCTTGAGCGCTTCGAGGATATCGGGCGGCATCTGCGCGCGCATGGGGGCGTTGGCGACGAACAACGCCGTTTCCTCGGCGAGATCGTCTTCGGAGACCGAAACGGCAAAGGCGGGGTGGGTGACGTCAATGATGGGCAGGGTCGAGCCGTCGTCGGTCGTTGCGTAGAGGATGGCGGGTTTCATCGTAGAACTACCTCAGATGACACAGGATGAATTTCAACCGCGAAGAATAGATTCGACGCGCTGGAGGTCGGATTCAGTATCGACGCCGATGGTGTCGTAGCGGGTCGGCTCGACGTGGATGTGAATGCCGTTTTCGAGAAAGCGCAGCTGCTCAAGGCGCTCGGCTTGTTCAAGGCTGCGGGCCGGAAGTGTGGGGAAGCGGTTGAGCGCGCTCTTGCGATAGGCATAGAGGCCGAGGTGCTTCCAGTACTCGGGTGCTTCGCCGGCGCGGGCATCGCGGTCGTAGGGGATGGTGGCGCGGGAGAAGTAGAGTGCGCGGCCATCGGTGGTGGTGACGACCTTGACGGCGTTCGGGTTGGCGATGTTTTCGGGCGCGCAGGCTACTTTGAGGGTGGTGACTTCGACTTGCGTGTTTGAGAACGGGCTGATGAGCGAGGCGATGTGCTCGGGGCGGAGCAGGGGCTCGTCGCCCTGGATGTTGACGTAGATATCGGCGTGGATGCGCTGTGCGACGGCGTGGAGGCGGTCGGTGCCGCTGGGAAGGTCGGGCGAGGTGAGCTGGAAGGGCCAGCCGTTGGTGCGGCAGAGGTCGGCGACCTCGTCCGAGTCCGTGGCGATAAGGACGTTGCCAAGCTGCGGGCATTTCATGGCGGCTTCGTAGACCCAGGCGAGCATCGGACGTCCGGCGATGGGGCGCAGGACCTTGCGTGCAAGCCGCGTGGAGGCGAGCCGTGCGGGAATGACACCGAGGATGCTTCCGAGGCCAGCTGCGTTCAGGGATGGATTGCTTTCAATGGGCATCGTTATGAGTAGTTTGCGCTTGTGCTCGCGGGCGGGTTTTCGCCTGCGGCAAGAATCAAGTATGATGGATTGTGTGGGTGTCGTAAACAGCCGTGCCGCCTGAATGCGTGGACGTGGCTGCCTTCCTGCCGGCACTGGAAACAAAACACATCGGCGGTGTAGCTCAGATGGTTAGAGCGACGGACTCATAACCCGTAGGTCGACAGTTCGATTCTGTCCACCGCCACCAAAGCTCGATTTGCCTGATCCAGACCACATAGTTCGATAGGCTGGCGCTCTCCCTTGGGGAGGGTATTGCCTTGGATACTAGAGGTAGAGTCTCGTTTCATTCCTCTGAAAACTATTCGTCCGTAGTTCGATGCCGGTCGCGCAAAAATGGGCAGCGGTGTTCGTTGGGCGTGGGGCATGACTTGCCACATTCGTCGGAGTTTGTCGGCGGCAGGGCGGTCAGTTGGACGGAGGGTGAGGGCGAAGAGGCTGGGACGCCGAGTGAGAGCGTCGATCCTATCGTGTCGCAGATGATCGCTGCGGCTCTCGAACTTGCTGCGACGCGCATCTTCCCTGACCCACATGCGACTGCTCCGGACCATCTGGCGGAGATGTTCTGCGTCTATTGCGGCGAACAGGCTCCTGCGGGCCAGAAGATATTGCATCTGCGGAATTGCCTGGTTGGCAGGATCTTCGAGCTCGATGACCAGCTCGCTCGCGTGGGCGAACTTAGCCGGGCATCAGCCGAGCAGAGATTCGCGGAATTTCTTTCGCGGCGCAAGGATGTGCAGCAGCGGCTCGATGCATTTGGCAATCCTTCCCGTGAACGGCGCACGGATAGACCGTCGCTTTCGATTGTGGAGATTGAAAAGTTCTGGCGTGATTGATTCCCCGCAGACAGAAGCCATGGTTCATCGTGCCATTCGAGCAAAGGACCCGCGCGAAGTGACGGAGCTGCTCTAATGCCGCGTCCCATGTCTGCCAGCGAGAGGAAGCATGCGCGGGAGCTCGGTGCATGGCTGGCGCGCAAGCGTTTGGCCCTGTCGCTGACGCAGATTGAGTTTGCGCGCATGTTCGGAGTCGGCGAAGACGCGGTCTCGCGCTGGGAGAACGGGAAGGCGCGGATTTCGCACTATACGGTGCATCGCGTGAAGGAGATGCTTCGCGACGAGGGTTTGTCTGTATGAGTAACGATGCGGCCATTCTCGGGCGTCTGCTGCGCGAGTTGAGTGGCGAATGCCGCGTGTGCGGCTGCCATGGCGATAGTTGCGCCGTTGGGCTGGGAGAGACGTGCGTCTGGTTGGATTCCTTGCGGACGCTATGCAGCAATCCACGCTGCATTGCGAGAGCGGCGGCGCAGGGGCGGTCGAGAAAGCGGAAGCATGGGAGGGCAGCATGAGTGACGGCAAAGTGACAGCAGATGAGCTGCGCGAGATGTTTCGAGAGCCGCTGCGGCTCGATGGCATGCAGCTATGCGCGGGCTGCGAGGACGCGTTCGTGCTCTCGGGTTACTGCGCATCATGCCAGCGGCTTGCAGCGGAATATGCACGGAAAGAGCAGGCAGCTCGCCAGAGCGGATTGTTTCGTGCGCAGCCGCGTCTGGATGCTGGCGTTGTTGCGTTTGAGCCCGTGCGCCGCAGGATGCACGCAGCGGCAGATGTGCTGCTGCTGTTGACAGGCTTCACGCTGGCGCTCCTGTCACCGTGGCTGTTTGAGCTGGCGAAGATGACTATTGCTTGGCTTTATCGAATTTCGCAGTAAAGGAAAAGCGGTTCAACAGAATTTATTTGGAGGGAAGCGATGGTTGCATTTCACGGCAAGCAGGAAGTGAAGGATTTATATCTTGGGCGCGTGCGCGCTCATCGGGCTGCGGACCAACTGCAGCAGAACTTTGGCTATTGGAGGAGAGACGGCAACGGCGAGTTTCGCGGCTGCGCTGTTGGATGTACGTTGCACTCCAGCAATCATGGCGCTTATGAAGCGGAACTGGGTATTCCGAGGATTCTGGCGCGGCTCGAAGATGGAATTTTTGAGGGACTGCCGGCCGAAAGGGCTCAGGCGTGGCCTGAAGAGTTTCTGAGCGCGGCGCATCCGGGAGCAGACCTCTCGATGGTCTGGCCCCAGTTTGTCGTCTGGATGCTGTCGGACTCGGAGTGGGGCATTGCGCGATTCGCGAAAACAGATAAGACGCGCGCGGCGATTGAGCGAGTCGCGGAGTTCTATGGACGCCTCGTGGCAGGCGATGCAATTGCCTATCGAGAGTGGCGTGACGCCGACGCCTACGCCGCCGCCGACGCCTACGCCGCCGCCGCCGACGCCTACGCCGCCGCCGCCGCCGCCGCCGCCGCCGACGCCTACGCCGCC